>NZ_VMLS01000063.1:0-43493 GCF_013276805.1 Streptococcus sp. 1449 | reverse complement strand
TGGATAACCTAAACGATTTACCAATCGTATATATTGATGAAACAGGAATCGACCGCTATCTCTATCGTCCTTATGCAGGGGCTCCTAGAGGGGAGAAAGTCTATGAAAAGATTAGCGGACGTCGTTTTGAGCGAACTTCAATTGTTGCAGGACAAGTAGACGGAGAGTTTATAGCTCCCATGATTTACAAGAACAGCAGGACAAGCGATTTCTTTGTGGAGTGGTTCAAAACGCAACTCCTGCCTGCTTTGAAGACACCTCATGTTATTATCATGGACAATGCTAGTTTTGATCCCAAGAACATTTTGGATGAACTCTGCATCCAAGATAAACACTTTTTCTTACCTCTACCGCCTTATTCACCAGATTTGAATCCTATTGAGCAAGCTTGGGCTATCTTGAAAAAGAAAGTAACAGATTTATTAAGGGAAGTCCCAACTATTTTTGAATGTTTGGAACGCTTTTTAAAACTAAATGACTATAACAGCTATTGCCCAAGGAAAGAAAACAAAGAAACAAGCCTGTGTCGAACTTAATCTTTCTGAAAGACAAATCAATCGTCTGCTACTAGTCTATCAACAGAAAGGCAAAGAAACCTTCAGACACGGAAACAGAGAATTGGAAGATTTTTTATTTGTGTCTTAAATCAGGTCTTGCGTGACATTTTCTGCTCTCCACATACCATTGTTGATTAACAGAACACCAGAATTAAAATTATGTGTATAAAAATCATCTCTAACTGCAGCTAAGGGTATAGCCGTCAAGTCCAAATCCCACAGCTCATCTATCGATTTTCTTACAACAATATCTAAATCCAAATACAGTACACGAGACTCGCTTACATACTTTGGAATAAAATACCTAAAAAAGCCGCATATGAAAGTCCCGCAAAGGGGAGACGATAACCTTTCAGAATACTACTGTCAATCTAAACATTCACAATCTCACTATTCAAAGTCTCTAGTCTTTTTTCCATCAATTGGAACCATTCTCGCGGAAGGTCATCATTAAAAACATAAAACTTAAGATTATAATGATGAACACAAAGAGATTTTATTGTTGTTTCAACTTTATCCATATAAGCATTATCTGCACTTAAGACAATCGCTTTTTTCTCTTCTTTCACTCTTTATCTTATTTCTTTTTATTCCCATCATATGTTTCTACGTAAGCATTATTTTCGCCTATTCGTTCGTAAAACCATACCAGTGGAGATTTTAGATGAAGTCTCATTACGGTTTACAATTTTTACATTACGACACGGAGTTTTACAAATCGATTTCATTTGCCAAACGTAGTTAGTAAGGCAGTTAGCTAGGCTACCTACTTTCTGCTACAACGGAAAAATCCACGAATCAATATTATTCGTGGATTTTTCCTAGTGAAGCGTTTAGGTAAGCCGATTGTTATACTACGACACGTAGTTTGACCAATCGATTCTATTTGCCAAACGTAGTTAGTGAGGCAGTTAGCTAGACCGCTCACTACCAGTTACGACGTAAAGTTTTACGAATCGATATTATTCGTAAAACTTTACTAGTGGAGCGCCTAGAGTCTGGGACAAAAAGATTTTGATTTTATGAATTCTTTATTATAAGTTTTTAAAATCGATAGATTAGACAAAAAAGCAAACAAAACAGAATTCTGAGTGTCAGATAACTTGTTTTGTTCGCTTTTTATATTTAAGGTTAGACTTTTGTCCCAGACTCGTTAGTTACTTAGATTGTTACACAATCAAATAAATTTACTGAACTACGACACTGAGTTTTACAAATCAATTCCATTTGTAAAACTCAGTTAGTGAGGCAATTAGCTAGTTCGCCAAATAGCGACTAGCGTCCAACAATTAGGAACTTTAGTTCCAATTGTTGGTACTGAGTCACATCTTCTCTTCCAACTCTACATCTGGATACTTGTCCGCAAACCAACGGAGAGCAAAGTCATTTTCAAAGAGAAAGACTGATTGGTCGAAACGGTCTTTAGCCAAGATATTGCGGCTTGATGACATGCGTTCATCCAAGTCCTCAGGTTTAATCCAACGAACGGTCTTTTTACCCATTGGGCTCATGACTACTTCTGCATTGTACTCGCCTTCCATACGGTGCTTAAAGACTTCAAACTGAAGTTGACCAACAGCTCCCAGCATGTACTCGCCTGTTTGGTAATTCTTATAAAGCTGAATAGCTCCTTCTTGCACCAATTGCTCGATTCCCTTGTGGAAAGATTTTTGTTTCATAACGTTCTTAGCAGATACTTTCATGAAAATTTCAGGAGTAAAGGTTGGCAGCGGTTCAAACTCAAACTTGTTTTTTCCAACTGTCAAAGTGTCACCAACCTGATAAGTACCTGTATCGTAAACCCCGATGATATCACCTGCCACGGCATTGGTTACATTCTCACGACTTTCCGCCATAAACTGAGTCACATTCGACAGTTTAGCCCCCTTACCAGTACGAGGCAGGTTAACACTCATACCGCGCTCAAATTCACCAGATACGATACGGACAAAGGCAATGCGGTCACGGTGACGAGGGTCCATATTGGCTTGGATTTTAAAGACAAATCCTGAAAAATCCTTGTCGTAAGGATCCACAATTTCGCCATCTGTTTTCTTGTGTCCATGTGGTTCTGGAGCAAACTTAAGGAAAGTCTCAAGGAAGGTCTGCACACCAAAATTTGTCAAAGCCGAACCGAAGAAGACAGGTGTCAATTCTCCAGCAAGGATAGCTTCCTCTGAAAACTCATTTCCAGCTTCATTTAAAAGTTCAATATCATCTTTTACCTGCTCGTAGAAAGGATTGCTGCTAAAAAGCTTGTCCCCATCTTCTAAACTGGCAAAACGCTCATCCCCCTTATAGAGCTCCAAGCGTTGGTTATAGAGGTCATAGAGCCCTTCAAAAGCTTTCCCCATCCCGATTGGCCAGTTCATCGGATAGCTCGCAATACCCAAGACTTCTTCCAATTCTTGCAAGAGGTCCAGTGGCTCACGACCGTCACGGTCTAGCTTGTTCATAAAGGTAAAGACTGGAATACCACGGTGTTTGACAACTTCAAACAATTTCTTTGTCTGCGCCTCGATACCCTTGGCAGAGTCCACGACCATGACCGCAGCATCCACCGCCATCAAGGTACGATAGGTATCTTCTGAGAAATCCTCATGCCCTGGTGTGTCAAGGATATTCACGCGCTTGCCATCGTAGTCAAACTGCATCACAGATGAAGTAACCGAAATCCCACGTTGCTTCTCGATATCCATCCAGTCAGACTTGGCAAAAGTCCCTGTTTTCTTTCCTTTTACGGTACCAGCCTCACGAATCTCGCCCCCAAAGTAGAGCAACTGCTCAGTGATGGTTGTTTTCCCCGCGTCTGGGTGAGAGATGATGGCAAAGGTACGACGTTTCTTAATTTCTTCTTGAATATTCATAAGTTCTCTTTCTTTGATTCTCTATTTTTCTTGTTTCAATAGCTAAGAATGATTTTTACATTGGATTTTACCATTCCTTTCAACACTTCATTATATCGGATTTTAGCATTTTTTTCAATTTCTATTTCTTTTCACTTCCCCCTCCCTTATTTATAGGAAAATATGGTAAAATAGAACAGACTAAAAATCATCATTTCACGAAAGGATGCAAGATGAAAATTACGCAAGAAGAGGTAACACACGTTGCCAATCTTTCAAAATTAAGATTCTCTGAAGAAGAAACTGCTGCCTTTGCGACCACCTTGTCTAAGATTGTTGACATGGTTGAATTGCTGGGCGAAGTTGACACAACTGGTGTCGCACCTACTACGACTATGGCTGACCGCAAGACTGTACTCCGCCCTGATGTGACCGAAGAAGGAACAGACCGTGATCGCTTGTTTAAAAACGTACCTGAAAAAGACAACTACTATATCAAGGTGCCAGCTATCCTAGACGATGGAGGAGATGCCTAATGACTTTTAACGATAAAACTATTGAAGAGTTGCACAATCTCCTTGTCTCTAAGGAAATTTCTGCAACAGAATTGACCCAAGCAACACTTGAAAATATCAAGTCTCGTGAGGAAGCCCTCAATTCATTTGTCACCATCGCTGAGGAGCAAGCTCTTGTTCAAGCTAAAGCCATTGATGAAGCTGGAATTGATGCTGACAATGTCCTTTCAGGAATTCCACTTGCTGTTAAGGATAACATCTCTACAGACGGTATTCTCACAACTGCTGCCTCAAAAATGCTCTACAACTATGAGCCAATCTTTGATGCGACAGCTGTTGCCAATGCAAAAACCAAGGGCATGATTGTCGTTGGAAAGACCAACATGGACGAATTTGCTATGGGTGGTTCAGGTGAAACTTCACACTACGGAGCAACTAAAAACGCTTGGGACCACAGCAAGGTTCCTGGTGGGTCATCAAGTGGTTCTGCCGCAGCTGTAGCCTCAGGACAAGTTCGCTTGTCACTTGGTTCTGATACTGGTGGTTCCATCCGCCAACCTGCTGCCTTCAACGGAATCGTTGGTCTCAAACCAACCTACGGAACAGTTTCACGTTTCGGTCTCATTGCCTTTGGTAGCTCATTAGACCAGATTGGTCCTTTCGCACCGACAGTTAAGGAGAATGCCCTCTTGCTCAACGCGATTGCCAGCGAAGATTCCAAAGACTCTACTTCTGCCCCTGTCCGCATTGCCGACTTTACTTCAAAAATTGGTCAAGACATCAAGGGCATGAAAATTGCTTTACCTAAGGAATACCTAGGTGAAGGAATTGACCCAGAGGTTAAGGAAACTATTCTGAATGCTGCTAAGCACTTTGAAAAATTGGGCGCTACCGTCGAAGAAGTCAGCCTTCCTCACTCTAAATACGGTGTTGCCGTTTACTACATCATCGCTTCATCAGAAGCTTCATCAAACTTGCAACGCTTTGACGGTATCCGTTACGGCTACCGCGCAGAAGATGCAATCAACCTTGATGAAATCTATGTAAACAGCCGTAGCCAAGGTTTTGGTGAAGAAGTGAAACGCCGTATCATGCTAGGTACTTTCAGCCTTTCATCAGGTTACTACGATGCCTACTATAAGAAGGCTGGACAGGTCCGTACCCTTATCATCCAAGATTTCGAAAAAGTCTTCGCAAATTACGACTTGATTTTGGGCCCAACTGCTCCAAGTGTTGCCTATGACTTGGATTCTCTCAACCATGACCCAGTTGCTATGTACTTAGCTGACCTTTTGACAATACCAGTCAACTTGGCAGGTCTTCCAGGGATTTCGATTCCTGCTGGATTCTCTCAAGGTCTACCTGTTGGTCTGCAATTGATTGGTCCTAAGTACTCTGAGGAAACTATTTACCAAGCTGCTGCTGCTTTTGAAGCAACAACAGACTACCACAAACAACAACCCGTGATTTTTGGAGGTGACAACTAATGAACTTTGAAACAGTCATCGGACTTGAAGTCCACGTAGAGCTCAACACCAATTCAAAAATCTTCTCACCTACTTCTGCCCACTTTGGAAATGACCAAAACGCCAACACTAACGTGATTGACTGGTCTTTCCCAGGAGTTCTGCCGGTTCTCAACAAAGGTGTTGTCGATGCCGGTATCAAGGCTGCTCTTGCCCTCAACATGGACATCCATAAAAAGATGCACTTTGACCGCAAAAACTACTTCTACCCTGATAATCCAAAGGCCTACCAAATTTCTCAGTTTGATGAGCCAATCGGTTATAACGGTTGGATTGAAGTGGAGCTTGAAGACGGTACGACTAAGAAAATCGGTATCGAACGTGCCCACCTAGAGGAAGACGCTGGTAAAAACACCCACGGTACAGATGGCTACTCTTACGTTGACCTCAACCGCCAAGGGGTACCCTTGATTGAGATTGTATCTGAAGCCGACATGCGTTCCCCAGAGGAAGCCTACGCTTATCTAACAGCCCTCAAGGAAGTTATCCAGTACGCTGGCATTTCTGACGTTAAGATGGAAGAGGGTTCTATGCGTGTGGATGCCAACATCTCCCTTCGCCCTTATGGTCAAGAAAAATTCGGTACCAAAACTGAGTTGAAAAACCTCAACTCCTTCTCAAACGTTCGCAAAGGTCTTGAATACGAAGTTCAACGTCAAGCCGAAATCCTTCGTTCAGGTGGTCAAATCCGCCAGGAAACACGCCGTTACGATGAAGCCAACAAGGCAACCATCCTCATGCGTGTCAAGGAAGGTGCTGCAGACTACCGCTACTTCCCAGAACCAGACCTACCCCTCTTTGAAATTTCAGACGAGTGGATCGAAGAAATGCGTACAGAGTTACCAGAGTTTCCAAAAGAACGTCGTGCGCGTTATGTATCTGACCTTGGTTTATCAGACTACGATGCTAGTCAGTTGACTGCTAATAAAGTCACTTCTGACTTCTTTGAAAAAGCTGTTGCCCTAGGTGGTGATGCCAAACAAGTCTCTAACTGGCTCCAAGGGGAAGTCGCTCAGTTCTTGAATGCTGAAGGTAAAACACTGGAACAAATCGAATTGACACCAGAAAACTTGGTTGAAATGATTGCCATCATCGAAGACGGTACTATTTCATCTAAGATTGCCAAGAAAGTCTTTGTCCATCTAGCTAAAAATGGCGGTGGCGCGCGTGAATACGTGGAAAAAGCAGGTATGGTTCAAATTTCAGATCCAGCTATCTTGATCCCAATCATCCACCAAGTCTTTGCCGATAACGAAGCTGCTGTTGCCGACTTCAAGTCAGGCAAACGTAACTCCGACAAGGCCTTTACAGGATTCCTTATGAAGGCAACCAAAGGCCAAGCCAACCCACAAGTTGCCCTTAAACTACTTGCACAGGAATTGGCGAAGTTGAAAGAAGATTAATATGTAAAAGAAACCAGCCTTGAGGTTGGTTTTTTCTCCCCTACCATCTCCCAATAACTATTTTGGCTTTATTTCCAGAAGATTTTATGGTAAAATGAAGAGTAATAATATTTATTAAAGAGGTAAAAACATGATTGAAGCAAGCAAATTGAAAGCTGGTATGACATTTGAAACTGCAGACGGAAAATTGATCCGCGTTTTGGAAGCTAGCCACCACAAACCAGGTAAAGGGAACACAATCATGCGTATGAAATTGCGTGATGTCCGTACTGGTTCTACATTTGATACAAGCTACCGTCCAGAAGAAAAATTCGAACAAGCTATTATCGAAACTGTTCCAGCTCAATACTTGTACAAAATGGATGAAACTGCCTACTTCATGAACACTGAAACTTACGACCAATACGAAATACCAGTCGTAAATGTTGAAAATGAGTTGCTTTACATCCTTGAAAACTCTGATGTGAAAATCCAATTCTACGGAACTGAAGTAATCGGTGTAACTGTACCAACTACTGTTGAATTGACAGTTGCTGAAACACAACCATCTATCAAAGGTGCTACTGTTACAGGTTCTGGTAAACCAGCAACCATGGAAACTGGACTTGTTGTCAACGTTCCAGACTTCATCGAAGCTGGACAAAAATTGATCATCAACACTGCAGAAGGAACTTACGTTTCTCGTGCCTAATCTCTAGAAAGAGGTCATTCTATGGGAATTGAAGAACAATTTGGCGAAATCGTTATCGCTCCACGTGTACTTGAAAAAATCATTGCCATCGCAACTGCTAAAGTTGATGGTGTCCACTCATTTTCAAATAAATCCGTATCTGACACCCTATCAAAACTCTCTCTTGGTCGCGGCGTCTACTTAAAAGAAAACAATGAAGAGCTAACTGCTGACATCTATCTCTATCTTGAGTACGGTGTGAAAGTACCAAAAGTAGCTATTGCTATTCAAAAAGCAGTCAAAGATGCTGTCCATGATATGGCTGATGTGGAACTTTCTGCTGTCAATATCCATGTTACAGGAATTGTTCCAGACAAAACACCTAAACCAGAGTTGAAAGATCTATTTAACGAGGACTTCCTCAATGACTAGTCCATTATTAGAATCTAGACGCGAACTTCGTAAAGGCGCTTTTCAAGCTCTTATGAGCCTTGAATTCGACACAGATATGGAAACAGCTTGTCGCTTTGCCTACACACATGACCGTGAAGATGCAGATGTGCAAATCCCAGCCTTTCTTCTAAATTTGGTTTCTGGTGTTCAAGCACAAAAAGACGAGTTGGATACACAAATCAACCAGCACCTCAAGTCAGGCTGGACAGTTGAACGTTTGACTTTGGTCGAAAAAAACTTACTACGCTTGGGTATCTTTGAAATCACATCATTTGATACACCTCAGCTGGTAGCAGTCAATGAAGCTATTGAACTCGCTAAGAATTTTTCAGATCAAAAATCAGCCCGCTTTATCAACGGACTGCTCAGCCAGTTTGTAACAGAAAAAAATGAATAATCGAAAAGGTGTTTGGTCTTCCAAGCACCTTTTACTTCGTCCTTGATACAGAGTAAGAACCACATAAAAACTAGAACTAACTGCCAGTTCTAGTTTTTGCGTATTCTGAGGTATTAGTATTTTCTAAATCGTTGATAGCGTTCTTCCAGCAACTCTTCTAGCGGTTTTTGTGAAAGTCTAGCCAGCTCAGCTTGAAGTTCTTTCTTGACACTCTTAATCAGTTCTTTACTAGAAAGTCCTGCTTCAGAAATCACCTTGTCCACCACGTCCATTTCTAACAGTTCATGGGAAGTGATTTTCATCAGTTCTGCTGCTTCCATGGCACGAGTTCCGTCCTTCCATAAAATGGAAGCAAAGCCTTCTGGACTGAGAATAGCATAGATAGAATTTTCCAGCATCCAAACACGGTCCGCAACGGCTAGAGCCAGAGCCCCACCTGAACCACCTTCACCGATAATGATGGCAATAATAGGAACTTTCAGGTCACTCATTTCCATGAGATTGCGAGCAATAGCTTCTCCCTGTCCACGTTCTTCCGCTCCGACACCAGGATAAGCACCTGCTGTATTGATAAAGGTCACAACTGGACGGCCAAATTTCTCAGCCTGTTTCATCAACCGCAGTGCCTTTCGGTAGCCTTCTGGATGTGGTTGGCCAAAATTCCGTTTGAGGTTGTCTTGCAAACTCTTGCCTTTTTGAATACCAACCACTGTTACAGCTTGGTCTCCAAGCCAACCAATACCACCAACAACTGCACCATCATCACGAAAAGAACGGTCACCATGTAATTGGATAAATTCATCAAAAATGCCTGTCGCAAAGTCCAAGGTTGTCAAGCGACTCTGCTCACGCGCTTCTCTGACTATTTTTGCAATATTCATCTAGGACTCCCTCCATGCAATCTGACTAGGCTAGCAATCATATCTGGTAAGTCTCTTCTTTTGACAATAGCATCCACAAAGCCATGTTCTAATAGGAATTCTGCCTTTTGGAAATCCTCAGGCAAGCTTTCACGAACCGTATTTTCAATGACACGACGCCCAGCAAAACCAACCAAGCTCTGTGGTTCAGCCAGAATGATATCGCCTTCCATAGCGAAAGAAGCTGTCACACCACCAGTCGTTGGATCTGTCAAAATGGTCAGGTAAAAGAGACCAGCATTTGAATGGCGTTTAACCGCCGCAGAGATCTTAGCCATCTGCATGAGACTCATGATTCCTTCCTGCATACGGGCTCCACCAGAGGCTGTGAATAGGACAACTGGCAATTTTTCGACAGTCGCATACTCAAACAAACGAGTGATTTTTTCACCTACAACCGTACCCATAGAAGCCATGATAAAGTTAGAATCCATAATCCCAAGAGCCACAGTCTGACCTTTTATAAGAGCTGTTCCTGTCACAACGGCTTCATCCAGACCTGTTTTTTCACGCATAGTTGCTAGTTTCTTTTGATAACCAGGGAAATGCAAGGGATCCTTGCTTTCAATCCCTGTAAACAATTCCTTGAAGGTTCCCATATCAATCATCAAAGCCAAGCGTTCTTGGGCAGAAATACGAAAGGTATAGCTACAGTGCGGACAGATACGCTCACTTCCCAGATCCTTCTGATAAATGGTATGCTTACAGCCTGGACACTGGGAAAATAATTCATCTGGAACCTCTGGCTTAGCTTGAGGTTTTTCCCTAACCGAACGATTGGGATTGATTCGAATATACTTATCTTTTTTACTAAATAGAGCCATTGATTCCCCTTTTCGGTTTAAACTCTTAAAGTCATTTTATTCTTTTTCTTGATATTTAGGTAAGAAGGTTTCCATCAAGAAGGAAGTATCATAATCCCCAGCAATGACATTGCGATCTGAAATGAGGTCAAGCTGGAAATCTGCATTGGTCTGCACTCCTTCAATCTCTAATTCATAGAGGGCACGTTGCATTTTCATCAAGGCGTCAAAACGATTTTCGCCGTGTACGATGATTTTGGCAATCATACTATCATAATAAGGCGGAATAGTATAGCCTGGATAAACTGCTGAATCCACGCGCAAGCCAACTCCACCACTTGGCAGATAGAGATTGGTAATCTTACCTGGACTTGGAGCAAAGTTAAAGGCTGGGTTTTCTGCATTGATACGACACTCGATGGCATGACCGCGTAGGACAATATCTTCTTGCTTAACAGACAGGGGCTGACCTGCCGCAATGCGAATCTGTTCCTTAACGATATCCACACCTGAAACAAATTCTGTTACTGGATGTTCCACCTGAACACGAGTATTCATTTCCATGAAGTAGAAGTTGCTACTTGCTTCATCAAGAAGAAACTCAATAGTCCCTGCATTCTCATAGCCAACAAACTCTGCCGCTCGAACAGCAGCAGCACCTATTTCATGACGCAGCGTTTTTCCGATTGCAATCGAGGGACTTTCTTCCAAAACCTTTTGGTTATTCCTTTGAAGAGAACAATCCCGTTCACCCAAGTGAATCACATGTCCATGCTCATCACCTAGGATTTGAACCTCAATGTGCCGAGCTGGATAGATAACCCGTTCTATGTACATGGCACCATTGCCATAATTGGCCTTGGCCTCACTAGAGGCAGTTTCAAAGGCAGAAACGAGGTCATCTGGTTTTTCAACCTTACGAATCCCTTTACCACCTCCACCTGCTGAAGCCTTGAGCATAACAGGATAGCCAATTTTTTCAGCAACAATCAAAGCTTCTTCAGAGTTATGCACTTCTCCATCCGAACCTGGAATGACTGGAACACCAGCTTTGATCATCTGAGCACGCGCATTGATCTTATCCCCCATCATATCCATAACATGGCCAGATGGACCGATAAACTTGATTCCCACCTCTTCACACATGGTTGCAAATTTGGAATTTTCACTGAGAAATCCAAAACCTGGGTGAATAGCTTCTGCCTCAGTCAAGACTGCAGCTGATAGAACCGCATTAATATTGAGATAAGACTCTGTAGCCTTGCCAGGGCCGATACAAACCGCTTCATCTGCTAAAAGCGTATGGAGGGCTTCCTTATCAGCAGTTGAATAAACCGCTACCGTCGCAATCCCCAATTCACGTGCCGCACGGATAATACGAACCGCAATTTCACCACGATTGGCAATTAAAATTTTTCGAAACATGGAGAACCTCCTTAGTTCCCAATTGCAAAAGTAAGGGTACCACTGGCTGCAAGCTTGCCATCCACTTCAGCCTTTGCTTCAACCACAGCTATGGTGCCACGACGTTTTACAAAAGTCGCTGTCATAACCAATTGGTCGCCTGGTACAACTTGCTTCTTGAACTTAACCTTGTCCATACCAGCGTAAAAGACCAGTTTTCCTTTATTTTCAGGTTTTGATAACTCCAACACACCAGCAGTTTGCGCCAAGGCTTCCATAATCAGAACACCTGGCATAACTGGGTATTGAGGAAAATGACCGTTAAAGAAATGCTCGTTGATGGTCACATTTTTGATAGCAACAATGGTATCCTCGCTCACTTCCAAGACACGGTCCACTAGAAGCATAGGATAACGGTGGGGAAGGGCTTCTTTGATTCCTTGAATATCGATCATTTGATACATACCAATCCTTTACCAAACTCAACCATTTCTTCGTTAGAGACGAGAATTTCCGTTACCACACCATCCTTAGGAGCTGGGATTTCATTCATGACTTTCATGGCTTCGATAATGACCAATGTTTGACCTTTTTTGACACTATCACCAACTGTAACGAAGGCAGGTTTATCTGGTCCAGCAGCCAAGTAAACCACTCCAACAAGTGGACTCTCTACAAGATTTCCCTCAGTAGCCACACTTGCTTCAGCTGGAGCTGGAACTTCTTCTGCTACAGTCTCTGCTGGAGCAGATGTAGGAGCTACTGGACTCGGTGTTGCTAGAACGGGTGCTGGAGCGACTTGAGTTGCAACTTCAGGCACAGATCTCGCTTCATTCTTGCTAAACTGCAACTCATCCGTCCCATTTTTATAAGAAAATTCTCTCAAACTTGACTGGTCAAATTGAGTCATCAAGTCTTTAATATCGTTTAAATTCATACTTATCTATTCTCCCAACGTTTGAAAGCAAGAACTGCATTGTGGCCTCCAAAACCAAAAGTATTTGAAATAGCGTATGGAATTTCTTTCTCCAAGCCTTGTCCATAAACGACATTAGCTTCGATATAATCTGATACTTCACTTGTCCCAGCTGTCATTGGTACAAAGTTATGACGCATAGCTTCGATGGTGACGATAGCTTCTACTGCACCCGCAGCCCCCAGCAAATGTCCTGTAAAAGACTTGGTTGATGATACAGGTACTTCCTTACCAAGAACAGCTACGATAGCACCACTTTCTCCTTTTTCATTGGCAGGAGTTGACGTTCCGTGAGCATTGACATAGGCTACTTGCTCTGGAGAAATCTCAGCTTCTTCCAAGGCTAGTTTGATGGCCTTGATAGCTCCCTGACCTTCTGGATGTGGAGAAGTCATGTGGTAGGCATCACAAGTATTTCCGTAACCAACCACTTCAGCCAGGATAGTAGCTCCACGTTTTTCAGCGTGTTCAAGACTTTCTAGAACCAACATCCCTGAACCTTCACCCATAACAAACCCATTGCGATCCTTATCAAATGGGATCGAAGCACGAGTTGGATCCTCTGTAGTAGAGAGAGCTGTTAAGGCTTGGAAACCAGCGATGGCAAAAGGTGTGATAGAAGCTTCTGTTCCTCCCACCAACATCACATCTTGGAAACCAAACTTAATGGAGCGGAAGGCATCCCCAATCGCATCATTTGATGAAGAGCAGGCAGTATTGATAGATTTACAAACACCGTTTGCACCAAAACGCATGGCTACATTCCCAGAAGCCATATTTGGTAAAGCTTTTGGAAGAGTCATTGGTTTGACACGTTTGGGTCCTTTTTCATGAAGGCGAAGTACCTGATCTTCAATTTCCTTGATTCCACCAATACCAGATGCAACGATAACACCAAAACGATCCCTATTAAGAGCCTCTACATCAAGATTGGCATGATTTACAGCCTCTTGGGCTGCATACAAGGCATATAAAGAATAGTTATCAAAACGGTTGGTATCTTTTTTTACAAAGTATTTATCGAACGGAAAATCTTGGATTTCTGCCGCATTATGCACATCAAAGTCACTATGATCAAATTTTGTAATGCCACCAATGCCGATTTTCCCAGTTGCTAAACTATTCCAAAATTCTTCTGGTGTATTTCCGATTGGAGATGTTACTCCATAACCTGTTACCACTACTCGATTTAGTTTCATTCTTTTCACCTCTAGCTTTCGCTACATACTTAAGCCACCATCAATGGCAACCACTTGACCAGTTAGATAATCTTGGCCTGCTAAAAATACTGTCAAATCTGCAACCTGCTCTGCCTGCCCAAATTCTTTCATCGGAATCTGAGCTAGTGTAGCTTCCTTAATCTTATCTGATAAGATAGCGGTCATATCAGACTCAATCATTCCTGGAGCAATCACATTGACTCGTATATTCCGACTAGCGACCTCGCGTGCCACAGACTTGGTAAAGCCAATCAAGCCAGCCTTAGAAGCAGCATAGTTAGCTTGACCAATATTCCCCATCAAACCAACAACACTAGACATATTAATGATAGCACCTTCTCTGGCTTTCATCATCGGTTTCAAGACTGATTGTGTCATATTAAAGGCACCAGTCAGATTGACCTTGAGCACTTTTTCAAAATCTGCTTCTGTCATCTTGAGCATAAGAGTATCTTGGGTGATCCCTGCATTGTTGACCAAAACATCTACTGAACCCAGTTCTGCAATAGCTTGATTAATCATACGCTTAGCGTCTGCAAAATCTGATACATCTCCTGAAATGGGAACCACCTTGATACCATAGTTTGAAAACTCAGCGAGCAATTCTTCTGAGATTGCCCCACGACTGTTTAAGACAATGTTGGCTCCTGCTTGAGCAAATTTGTGGGCGATGGCAAGACCAATTCCACGACTCGAACCTGTAATAAAGATATTTTTATGTTCTAGTTTCATTTTTTTCCTTTCAAAACTTCTACTTATTTTAGTCTATTTTTCTAAAAGTGCTACTAAACTCGCTTGATCTTCCACATGAGCTAAGTGAGCAGTTTGATCAATTTTTTTAACAAAACCTGACAAGACTTTCCCCGGTCCAATCTCGATAAAGTTGCTTATGCCTGCTTCTTGCATGACCCCAATACTTTCATAGAAACGAACGGGTTCCTTGACCTGACGCGTCAAGAGCTGAGCAATGTCCTCTTTTTGCATCACAGCAGCTTCTGTATTGCCGACTAGGGGACAAGTAAAATCTGAAAAACTTACCTGAGCTAGAGTTTCAGCTAGTTTCTGGCTAGCAGGTTCAAGGAGAGCGGTGTGAAAGGGACCTGACACCTTGAGAGGAATCAAGCGTTTGGCACCTGCTTCTTGCAAAAGTTCAACCGCTCGATCAACTGCAACCACTTCTCCAGCAATGACGATTTGTGCAGGTGTGTTATAGTTGGCTGGAGTAACCACTCCAAGTTCAGAAGCTTTTTGACAGGCTTCTTCAATGACCTCTACTGGCGTATTGAGAACTGCTACCATCTTACCAGAGTCAGCAGGAGCCGCTTCTTCCATATAGGCTCCACGCTTAGCTACCAAGGCAACCGCATCTTCAAAATCCAAGGCGCCGCTTGCCACCAAGGCAGAGTATTCTCCAAGAGATAAACCAGCAACCATATCAGGCTGATAGCCCTTTTCTTGCAATAAACGGTAGATAGCAACCGAAGTCGCTAGAATGGCTGGTTGCGTATAGCGGGTCTGATTGAGTTTGTCTTCTTCCCTATCGATGAGATAACGCAAATCATAACCGAGCACCTGACTCGCTCGATCAATCGTTTCTTTGACAATAGGGTAGTGATCATAGAGATCCCGTCCCACCCCTAGATACTGGGCACCTTGACCAGCAAATAAAAAGGCTGTTTTAGTCATTTCTTACAACTCCTGCCCAGCGAGAGGCTTCTTCTTGAATTTTCTTAGCTGCTCCGTAATACAAATCTTTTAGGATTTCTTCAGCTGTTTCTTCTTTAGAAACAAGCCCTGCGATTTGACCTGCCATGACAGAGCCACCATCCACATCACCGTGAACAACTGCTTTGGCTAGGGCGCCTGCTCCCATTTGTTCAAAGATTTCTAAATCAGGATCTTCCTGCTTAAAGGCATCTTTTTCAGCCAGTTCAAAATCTCTAGTCAACTGATTTTTAATAGCACGAACAGCATGACCAAAGTGCTGAGCTGAAATCGTAGTATCAATATCCCTTGCTTTTAAAATTTTCTCCTTGTAGTTTGGATGGGCATTCGACTCTTTTGCAACTACAAACCGTGTCCCCACCTGTACAGCCTCTGCACCTAGCATAAAGCCAGCCGCAGCACCTTCACCATCCGCAATTCCTCCTGCAGCAATAACAGGAATAGATACAGCTGTGGCTACCTGTCGCACCAAGGTCATGGTTGTTAATTTACCGATATGCCCCCCAGCTTCCATTCCTTCTGCAATAACAGCGTCTGCACCGATTTTTTCCATGCGTTTAGCTAAAGCAACACTAGGAACGACAGGAATAACGATTATCCCAGCTTCATGGAAACGTTCCATGTATTTACCAGGATTTCCTGCACCTGTTGTCACTACCTTAACACCTTCCTCGATAACGAGATCTACAATATCTTCCACAAAGGGAGACAAGAGCATGATGTTGACACCAAAGGGTTTATCCGTCAATGATTTGATCTTATCAATATTTGCCTTGACAACTTCTTTCGGGGCATTTCCCCCACCGATAATCCCTAGTCCTCCAGCTTTAGAAACAGCCCCTGCCAAATCACCATCAGCAACCCAAGCCATTCCTCCTTGAAAGATAGGATAATCAATGTTCAATAATTCTGTAATACGCGTTTTCATAGTGCCTCCATCGTTTCTTGCTTACGTAATAGTTCGATACTGTCATAATTTGACAATCAAACTATTGCCTAAACAAGAGGGAGCGGGTTTCCCTACTCCTTCTATCTATATTCTGCTTATACTCTTCGAAAATCAAATTCAAACCACGTCAGCGTCACCTTGCCGTACTCAAGTACAGCCTGCGGCTAGCTTCCTAGTTTGCTCTTTGATTTTCATTGAGTATTATTTTGTTTGCTCTTCAACGTAGGCAACCAAGTCACCAACTGTTTTCAAGTCATCTTCTGCTTCGATTTGGATATCAAAAGCATCTTCGATTTCTGAGATTACTTGGAACAAGTCCAATGAATCAGCGTCCAAATCATCAAAAGTTGATTCAAGTGTTACTTCTGATGCATCTTTTCCAAGTTCTTCAACGATAATTTCTTGTACTTTTTCAAATACTGCCATGATAGGACTCCTTTAAAATAAATAGTTTTTTATAACAATGTGTTCACCACATGATTACCTAAATTGTAAGAATGAGCGTGCCCCAGGTCAAGCCTCCACCGAAGCCTGATAGAAGAACAGTCTGGCTACCATCTAAAGGGATGAGACCTTGTTCTACACACTCTGAAAGTAAAATCGGGATACTGGCTGCACTGGTATTGCCATATTCCATCATATTGGCTGGAAGTTTGTCTCGGTCAACACCAATTTTTCTAGCCATCTTATCCAAAATACGGATATTAGCCTGATGCAATAGCAGATAATCCAAGTCTGTCGCCTCTATAGGAGATTCTTCAATAGTCTGCTTGATAGACTTGGCTACATCTCGAATGGCAAAATCAAAGACTGCGCGTCCATCCATCTTCAAAAATGAATCTGCACTTTCTTGATCTGAAAATGGAGAATGCAAACCTGAATGCCCATAAGTTAAACACTCACTGCGACTTCCATCGCTATTGAGACTCTCAGCTAAGAAATTCTCTTGCTCGCTAGCTTCTAACAAGACACCACCAGCACCATCTCCAAACAACACAGCTGTTGATCGATCCGACCAATCGACTGCCTTAGAGAGGGTTTCACTACCAATCACCAAGCCTTTTTGAAAGCGACCAGAAGCGATAAACTTTTCAGCAGTTGAAAGAGCAAATACAAATCCACTGCAAGCCGCGGTTAAGTCAAAAGCAAAGGCTTTATTAGCACCAATATTAGCTTGAACACGAGCAGCTGTAGAGGGCATCATCGAATCTGGAGTAATGGTAGCTAGGATGATAAAATCCAGTTCCTCTCCTATTATTCCAGCTTTTGCCATCAGTTTCTTAGCAACTTCCGTAGCCAAATCACTGGTAGATTCTGTTCTTGAAATATGCCTTTGTCGTATTCCCGTTCGACTTGAAATCCACTCATCATTGGTATCCATAATCTGAGCCAAGTCGTGATTTGTAACCACTTGCTCTGGCACATAATGAGCAACCTGGCTTATTTTTGCAAAAGCCATTATTTCAAATCCTCCAAAAATTGGTAAAGATTAGTCAAACCTTTGCTCATAACATCAATTTCTTCCTCGCTCATGCCATCAATAATTTTTTCTACCATGGCCTTGTGGAAGCGTTTATGCAGTCTATGGATCAAGCGCCCCTTCTTTGTCAAATGCAGATGCACCACACGACGATCCTGTTCTGACCGAACTCGCTCAATGTAGCCCTTACGCTCTAAATTGTTCAAACTTGTCGTAACAGTTCCAAGAGTTACCATCAACTCTTTTGACACTTGACTTGGAGTCACATCTGGAGCCTTACCGATGACATCAATCGTATGCATTTCTTTGATGGAGATATCCTTAAAACGACTACCTCTCAAGTTCACTTCCTCAATTACAAGGACATTGTTAAATATAGATGTTAAATATTCATTGATTCGTTGGTAGTCCATTTTTCATATCCCTCCTTCTTCAAAAAACTTTTACAATCAAAACATTTGACAGAAAGAATTATATCAAAATTCAAAGAATGATGCAAGTATTTTTTATTTTCCTGTAAATTTAGGTCTTCTTCTCTCCGAATGAGCTCGCACTCCTTCTTTGAAATCCTCTGTTTGAGCTAAGGATTTCTGTAGGTTCAGTTCTAAAGTAGCGTAACCCTGCCAGTCTTTAAACTGGCTCTCCCAAACCAACTTCTTAATGGCAGCATAGGAATTACTTGAAGCACGTCTTAATTTTTTAAGAAGCTGTTCTCTCGTCTTTTCAAGTTTTTCAGCTTCAGAAACGCGGTAAACCAACCCCCATTCTAGGGCTTTTTCTGCCGTTAAAGCCTCTCCTGTCATAGCTAATTGAGCAGCACGCGTCACACCGATACTGCGGCTCAAGAGATGAATTCCCCCTGCATCTGGAGCCAAACCAACACCAACAAAGGCTTGGATAAACTTAGCCTTATCCGTCGCCAAACAGAAATCTGCCGCAACAGCCATATTCGCTGCGGCACCTGCAACAGCACCGTCAACTTCCATTAAAACAGGTTTGGCTATTTGCTTGATTTTATAAGAAATCGTATTGACCAACTCTGCGATTTTTGTCAATGATGGAATATCATCCTCATCCACTGCCCGCTTCATCTCTACCAAATCTCCCCCAACTGAGAAGACCTTTCCATTGGCATTGATTAAGATAAAATGCACAGCTGGATTTTCTTCTGCCAGAGTCAAGGCTTCTAAGATCTCCTCACACATGGGAATATGGAAACCATTAGCGACATCAGGACGGTTTAAAGTAATAATTGCCAAATCCTCTTCAAGCTGATAAATAATATGTTCCATCTGGACTCCTTTTTATTTTATAAGCAGTTTATACTCTTCGAAAATCTCTTCAAACTACGTCAACTTCCATCTGCAACCTCAAAACAGTATTTTGAGCTGACTTCGTCAGTTCTATCCACAACCTCAAAGCAGTGCTTTGAGCTGACTACGGCTAGCTTCCTAGTTTGCTCTTTGATTTTCATTGAGTATTGAATTATTTTATTTTCAAAGTATATCTTTTTTGGGAACAGAAAGCAAGAAAAAATTGACTGAAAGTGTCTCAGCCGATTGGAAAGGCTCGCTTTATCCTATAAAGCATCTTATTTTCTTCATTGAAAAAAGCCTTTCTTTCTGCTATAATCGTATAAAATACTTACTTTAGGAGTTCTTATGAAAGTTGTTAAATTTGGAGGTAGTTCTCTTGCCTCTGCTAGTCAATTAGAAAAAGTTTTAAACATCGTCAAAAGCGATTCAGAGCGTCGTTTTGTAGTCGTTTCTGCGCCTGGTAAACGCAATGCTGAAGATACTAAGGTTACGGATGCCCTGATTAAATACTACCGCGACTATGTTGCGGGTAACGATATTAGCAAGAGCCAAAGCTGGATTATCGACCGCTATGCTGCTATGGTTAGTGAATTGGGACTAAAACCAGCTGTGCTAGAAAAAATTTCTAAAAGCATTCACGCCTTGGCCACTCTTCCTATTGAAGAAAATGAATTTCTCTACGATACTTTCCTAGCAGCCGGTGAAAATAACAATGCCAAATTGATTGCTGCCTACTTTAACCAAAATGGTATCGATGCACGCTATATGCACCCTAGAGAAGCTGGGATTGTGGTCACAAGTGAACCTGGTCACGCTCGCATCATTCCATCAAGTTATGACAAGATTGAAGAATTGACAAACACCAATGAAGTCCTTGTCATTCCTGGTTTCTTTGGTGTCACTAAGGAAAATCAAATCTGTACCTTCTCACGTGGAGGATCAGACATTACAGGTTCTATCATTGCTGCCGGTGTAAAAGCCGACCTCTATGAAAACTTTACGGACGTTGATGGTATCTTTGCAGCCCACCCTGGAATCATTCACCAACCACACTCGATTCCTAAGTTAACCTACCGTGAAATGCGCGAGTTGGCCTATGCAGGCTTCTCAGTCCTTCATGACGAGGCTCTTCTTCCTGCCTACCGTGGAAAAATTCCTCTGGTTATCAAGAATACCAACAACCCTGACCATCCGGGTACTCGTATCGTTCTAAAACACAGTAGTGATGAATTTCCAGTTGTGGGAATTGCTGGTGACTCAGGCTTTGTCAGCATTAACATGTCGAAATACCTCATGAACCGTGAGGTTGGATTTGGCCGCAAGGTTCTGCAAATCCTGGAAGAACTTAACATCGGTTGGGAACATATGCCAACAGGTATCGACAATCTTTCTATCATTCTCCGTTCTCGCGAACTAACTCCCATCAAGGAAGAAGAAATCCTGCGTCAGTTGGTTCAAAAGGCTAAAGTAGATCATGCAGAAATCGAACACGACCTTTCTATCATTATGATTGTTGGTGAAAAAATGAAGAGCCATATCGGAGTGACTGCTACTGCGACACGCGCTCTATCTGAAAACAAAATCAACATCCAGATGATGTCTCAAGGTTCTAGTGAAGTTTCTATTATGTTTGTTGTCAATAAAGACCAAGAGAAAGCAGCAATTAAAGCCCTCTACAATGCCTTTTTTGGAGAAAGTAAGGAAGACTAAGCATGGCTCAATCACTTAACAAAACAGTACTCCTCAGTACGACAGGCACTTCCTACCTCTCTATCGCTGGGAAAGTTGGGAAATTCCTTGTCGGAGATCAGGCTTTGGAATTTTACCCCGATGTCAATGTTGAACAATTTATCCAGATTCCTTGGAGCCATATCAACCAAATTGGAGCCAATGTCACTGGGCGGAAAATCAGTCGCCACTTCGAAGTCTTTACAGACAAAGGAAAATTCCTCTTTGCTTCAAAAGACTCAGGTGCCATTCTCAAAATTGCTCGTGAAAAACTGGGTAATGACAAGGTCATCAAACTTCCGACCCTGATTCAGACAATTGGTCAAAAATTTAAAAATCTATTTGCAAAAAAGTAGAAACTTTAGTATAATCATAGCAACGGATAAGTAGGTTATCTTCTTCTTTCAGAAAGTCTGCGGATGCTGCGAGCAGATAGGAGGGATAGGTGAAATTCTACCGTTAATAACAATTACATACACAATCAAGTGCACACCTGTGAAGTTGGATGGAACCGTGGCCCTGCCACTCCAACGCTTTGTCAGGTGTGCTTTTTTCATAAAGGAGTTCTTATGTTAGATATCAAACGTATTCGTACAGACTTTGATGCTGTCGCAGAAAAATTGGCTACACGTGGTGTAGATGCTGCTGTCTTGAATGAGATGAAAGAAATCGATGCTAAGCGTCGTGACATCTTGGTCAAGGTTGAAACTCTCAAGGCAGAACGTAACACAGTTTCTGCTGAGATTGCCCAAGCCAAACGTAACAAGGAAAATGCAGATGACAAGATTGCTGCCATGCAAACTCTATCTGCTGAGGTCAAAGCCTTGGATGCTGAATTGGCAGCAATCGATGCTAAATTGACAGAATTTACCACTACTCTTCCAAATATCCCAGCTGACAGCGTTCCTGTTGGGGCGGACGAAGACGACAATGTGGAAGTTCGCCGTTGGGGGACTCCACGCGAGTTTGACTTTGAGCCAAAAGCTCACTGGGATCTTGGTGAAGAGCTTGGTATCCTTGATTGGGAACGCGGTGGTAAGGTAACAGGCGCTCGCTTCCTCTTCTATAAAGGCCTCGGTGCTCGTTTGGAACGTGCTATCTACAACTTTATGTTGGATGAACATGGAAAAGAAGGCTATACTGAAGTCATCACACCTTATATGGTTAACCATGACTCTATGTTTGGTACTGGTCAATATCCAAAATTCAAGGAAGATACTTTTGAACTCAGCGACAGCAATTATGTCCTTATTCCTACAGCTGAAGTTCCTCTGACAAACTACTACCGTGATGAAATCTTGGACGGCAAAGATCTTCCAATCTACTTCACTGCTATGAGTCCATCATTCCGTTCTGAGGCTGGTTCAGCTGGCCGTGATACTCGTGGCTTGATTCGTTTGCATCAATTCCACAAGGTTGAAATGGTCAAATTTGCCAAACCAGAAGAATCTTACGAAGAATTGGAAAAAATGACGGCCAACGCTGAAAACATTCTTCAAAAACTCAACCTTCCATACCGTGTCGTTGCTCTCTCTACTGGAGATATGGGCTTCTCAGCTGCGAAGACTTACGACTTGGAAGTGTGGATTCCAGCCCAAAATACTTACCGTGAAATCTCAAGCTGTTCAAACACAGAAGATTTCCAAGCCCGTCGTGCCCAAATCCGTTACCGTGATGAAGCAGATGGCAAGGTGAAATTGCTCCATACCTTAAACGGTTCTGGACTTGCAGTTGGACGTACAGTGGCTGCTATTCTTGAAAACTACCAAAATGCAGATGGTTCTGTGACCATTCCAGAAGCTCTTCGTCCATACATGGGTGGAGCTGAAGTTATCAGACCATAAAAAATAAGGTTTAGCTATTTCTAGCTAGACCTTTTTTCGTAACCAAATCAGATAAGCGCCTAATACAAAGAGCAAAATGATTAGGCAAATAACAGTTTCAGCCAGTACCAAATAATCCAAAAATGGAAGTTTCAAGATTCCCTGAGCCATCTTAAGCGAAGTAGCTGTGATAATAGTCGGGAAGGTGAGGGCTGAGAAGGCTGGTTGAAAACCTTGTTTTAAAATATTGGGTAGGCGAGTCAAAACAAAGAAAAAGAAGGATTGGGAAGCCAAAAGCATGAAAATCAAGACCCAAGTCGGTAGGCTAGCTCCTCCAACTCGAACCAGAGAAGCCAAAAGCAAAGAAAAGGGAGCACAGTAGATACCTTCTTGCCCAAGCAAGGCTAGTGGGAGTGGTTGCTTCTTTAAATCACTATAAATAAGGGGATAGAGATAGAAGGTAAGAAGAAAACCAAAACTCAAGGTCACATAGGCAATTTCAATGATACCCACCAGAGGATAAGTCAAGGCTGCTACCGCTATCCCTACATAAAGCACCGTCCAGCTAGGAGTAGCATGAACCCTCCGACCCGGACAAGCAAACTTGATAGTGAAACCAGCAATCAAGGCCAAATCCAAGAGAAATGAACACCACCAGAGCCCTTGCGCTACCAAAGGAAGATGAGGGAAGACGCGAAAGACATAGGTCGATAAAATCATCCCAGCCATGGGAAAGGTGGCCATTCCTGATAAAAGAGGGGGCTTGGTCAACTCTTGCTTGGTTTCTTTCCAATTAAAAAGATGCAGAAGCAGAAAGTAAATCCACAAAATCAAACCTGTCAGACTAAAAAGATGTGACAGAACCGGCAACGTATCTAAAATAAGATTTCCAGATCCTGCTAAACCTAGCAAACAACCAGAAAATACCAAGGGGAGTTTTTTCATCCTAACCTCCAATAATCATGTTAGTTTCAGTATAGCATAAAAGCGCTTAAATGAGGGGATAAAAAACGAAGTCCGTTGATTTCAGACTTCATTTTTTACTCAGATATGAATTAAGCATAAGATTGCAATTCTGGGTTAATTGGGGTATTGGCTAGGTTGTTGGCATAGTTACAGAGGCTTGCTAGGCTGACACCAAGAACCACATCCAAGGCATTTTGTTGGGTGTAGCCAGCTTCTAAAAACTCAGACAAGGCTTCATCTCCTACACGACCCTTGGTATTGATAACTGCCAAAGTAAACTTAGCTAGGGTATCCAATTTAGGATCTGTTTCAATTGGAGTACGATTGCGAAGAGCTTGAATCAAGTCATCATTCATCTGGATTTGTTTGATGGAAAAGGCTGTGTGACCTGCGACACAGAAGGCACAACCATTGGTCACGGCTGCCGTGATTTGCACCACTTCACGCTCAACGGGTGTCAGGCTGTTGCGACGGTTGATAGATGCGACAGTTCGGTAGGCTTCTAAAGCAGTCGGTGCATTGGCCAAGAGACCGATTAGGTTGGGAATATAGCCATTGTTGTCTTTTTCTACTGTTTCAAGAACTTCTTTCACTTCTGCCGGTGCTGATTCTACTGTATGGATTGTAAATGTTGTCATAAGATACCTCTTTTCTTGTTATTGACACTAATATTATTGGAAAATCTTATAAAATCCTGATTCCTAAGTTTATTTAAGACAAAGGTTTATTCTCTCATAAGATTTTCGTTGTATATTATACTCTTCGAAAATCAAATTCAAACCGCGTCAGCGTCGCCTTACCGTACTCAAGTACAGCTTGCGGCTAGCTTCCTAGTTTGCTCTTTGATTTTCATTGAGTATTAGTTTATCACACTTCCAATCATTTGCATAATATATATTATATATCAGCTTGATAAAAATCATTTATAGGCAAAAAAATCACACGCCATGTGTGATTTCATTATTTGTCAAAATACTTTTTAGTTTCAGCAATAACGACTGGCGACAAGACTAAGAGGGCAATCAAGTTTGGCAGAACCATCAAGGCGTTGACGATATCTGCGATAATCCAGACCATATCCAACTCGATAAATCCTCCCAACAAGACCATGAGCACAAAGACCACACGGTAGAGCCAGATAAAACGAACACCAAAGAGGAACTCGAAACAGCGTTCTCCGTAATAGTTCCAACCTAGAATCGTTGTGAAGGCAAAAAGTACAAGGAAGATGGTCAAGAGGGCAGGCCCAAAGTGTGAAAAGACTGTTGAGAAGGCTGACTGAGTCAAGGCAACCCCATTTAAGTCACCACTCCAAACACCAGTCACCAAGATGGTCAAACCAGTCAGAGTACAGATAATGAGAGTATCAATAAAGGTTCCTGTCATAGAAATCAAACCTTGCTCTACTGGTTCATTTGTCTTAGCCGCAGCCGCTGCAATGGGAGCAGAACCTAGACCAGATTCATTTGAGAACACACCACGCGCCACACCATTTTGAATAGCCATCCGAACGCTAGCACCAGCAAATCCACCTACCGCAGCAAGGGGACTAAAAGCCGATGTCAAGATTAAAGCGATTGTAGAAGGAATTTTCCCGATATTAAAGAAAATAACTGTAAGAGTTCCTAAGATATAAATGATAGCCATAAAAGGAACAACAGTAGTTGAAACCTTTGAAATGGACTTGAGTCCGCCAAAGACTGCAATCGCTACAAAAACAGACAAAACGAGAGCTGTGATGGCTGGTGAAATCATCGTTGTATTTTGGATAGATTCTGTAATCGAGTTGACTTGGGTGAAGGTTCCGATTCCCAAGAGAGCAACCAATACTCCTGCTACTGCAAACAAAACAGCAAGTGGTCGCCACTTTTCTCCCATCCCTAGAAGGATATAGTGCATGGGACCTCCCGCTACTGCACCATGGTCGTCCTTGGTGCGGTATTTGATGGCCAAGAGTCCTTCCGCATACTTGGTAGCCATTCCAAAGAAAGCCGCCATCCACATCCAAAATAGAGCTCCTGGTCCACCAACCTTGATAGCCGTCGCAACTCCTATGATATTTCCTGTTCCAACAGTTGATGCCAAGGCTGTACACAGAGCTGCAAAACTGGATACATCCCCATGTCCCTTATCCTGGATAAAAATAAGCTGAAAGGCCTTGGGCAGACGCAAAACTTGCAAGAGTCCTAGCCGAATAGTTAGGTAAAGCCCTGTTCCGACCAATAAAATCAAGAGGGGCGGTCCCCAAGCAAAAGCATCGATTGATTTAAGCAATTCTAACATTTCCTTCTCCTATCGTTTCAACCCCAAAAGAAAGAGCACATGCAAGATACATGTACTCTGGAATGCTTAGATAAATGCTAAAAAGCGGTCTATCCTAGCTCTGTCCTTTTACCTGAGAGTTTGAGCAGTTGCCTGCCTTGCCCCTTCGGTGCCTTTACGGTCTCTCCAGAGTTCCGTCCATTTACAGTCATGGAAAATCAAACGATTCCCCACTTCTATTAAACTTCATTCGGTGTTGGTATTTAATTGATTCTTATTTTACAAAAAATGTTGGCTTTTGTCAATGTGTTTATTAGTAAAAATTAGTTCAACAGTTTTTACGGTAACTTCTCAAAGTAACTTCCACTTGCTTGACCAAAGTGGAAATTAGTCTAAAACGGATTTTTATGGTGGAATTAAGTGTGAGACGTTTGAGTTAGAAATGAGGCTCACTATGACAAAACATAAACACCTTACCCTTTCAGACCGTAATGATATCCAATTAGGCTTAGAGCGCGGTGAAACCTTCAAAGCTATCGGACAGTCCATTCTAAAAGACCCGACCACTGTCTCCAAAGAAGTCAAACGAAACAGACGAGTCCGAGAGTCTACATGCCATAACCTTCCTTGCCCTCTACTTGACAAAACTCCCTTTGTCTGTAATGGATGTCCTCAAAGAAGACAGAATTGTGGCTATAAAAAGATCTTCTACCTCGCTAAGCAAGCTCAAAAGCAGTACGAACAAACTCTGGTTGAATCTCGTGAAGGAACTCCCCTCAATTCCAAGACCTTCTGGGACATGGACAAAGTCATTTCTGAGGGTGTTAAAAAAGGACAACACATCTATCATATCCTCAAAACTCACAATCTTGATGTCAGCTCCTCAACCGTCTATCGACACATCCGAAAAGGATACCTATCTATCGCTCCTATTGACCTAGCCAGAGCCGTTAAATTCAAAGAAAGACGGAAAAGTAAGCTACCTTCCATCCCTAAAGAAGCTAAAAAAGGCCGTTCCTATGAGGATTTCCAAAACTATTTAGCACTGAATCAACTAGACTCTTGGCTGGAAATGGATACAGTTATGGGGAGGATGGGAGGTAAAGTCCTACTCACCTTCAATCTCTCTTTCTGTAACTTTATCTTCGCTAGACTTCTGGATAATAAAACTACCCTTGAGGTTACCAAACACCTCTATGACATCAAGAACACTCTTCACCAAGCTGCCAAAGATTTCTTCCAACTCTTTCCTGTCATCCTGACAGATAATGGTGGAGAGTTTGCCAGGGTTGATGATATCGAAATGGATGTGCGAGGAGAGAGTAAGCTATTCTTTTGTGACCCTAATCGCTCTGACCAGAAAGGCAGAATTGAGAAAAATCACACGCTGATTCGCGACATTCTACCTAAGGGAACTTCTTTTGACAATTTAACTCAAGAGGACATCAATCTCGTCTGTTCGCATGTCAACAGCGTCAAACGTGCTGCTTTGAATGGAGAGTCAGCCTATGAACTCTTTGCATTTACCTATGGAGAAGAGATTCCTAAGCTTCTCGGCATTTCTAAAATACCTGCAGAAGACGTCTGCCAGTCGTCTAAATTACTCCAACATAAGTTCTAAAAACTAATCTTTAACCGCATTCAAACGTCTCACACTAACTTCCACCATAGCGGAACTTAATCTGAAACGCTTTCAGATGAGGGGATTTTGTGCGCTCTTTTTTTCGATTCATTTTGGCTACAAAAGCGATGAAATCAAGCATGAGTAAAACCAGTGGAACTTACCCTGACACGGATTTCCACTGGTTTTTAGGATTTTTATCAGACTAACTTCCACTTGGATTAGCGGTGGAACTTAGTTTGGGAATTTACCCAACAGTTTTTACTTTATGAATTCCGAAATATTTCTTATCCTCTAAAAGTCACAATAGTTGCGCCACTCCCTCCAGCATTTTGTGGGGCATAGCCGAAACTCTTGACATGCTTATTTCTTTGTAGGTATTTGGTGACACCTTCTCGGATGACTCCTGTTCCGATACCATGGATGATATCAACTTGCGCCATATTGTTAAGCAGGGCTTGGTCGATAAAGGCATCTAGCTCATTCATAGCCTCTTCATAGCGTTTGCCTCGAAGGTCCAGTCTGGCTTGTGGGCCACGACCAGAGGTTCGTTTCACGACATTGACCTGTTTCTTCTTGACTTGCTTTTCTTGCTGGGCTTGAATAAGGTCAAACTCTTTCTCTTCCAAAGTCATCTTAATCAAGCCGACTTGTGCTTCCCAACGGCCGTCCTTGAGTTGACTGGTCAAGGTACCACGCTGGCCATAACTAAGAACTACGATATTATCGCCCACCTTTGGAGCTCGTTTTTTCTTAGCCTTTTGAAGAACCTTATTTTTGGACAAATCTACTTTTTCAGGAGCCAATTTTTTCAGCTTGGCCTTGGCTTCAATGATTTCGTGGGGTTTAAGTTGAGATTTGCTGTGGAGATTTTTAAGAATCTGGTCACTCTCACTTAGAGCCATGTCCACAATCTCAGCGGCCTGTTCACGCGCCTTATTAAGCTCGGTTTCCTTTTCACGATTGAGTTCGTTGTAAAGTTTTTTGAGAGCACGGTTCATCTTGAGATTTTCTTGCTCCACCTCACGGATATTGTCCAAGCGTTTGCGGCTCTCTAGCGTCTGCTCTTCCAGCTGCTCAATAATCCGATTGACATCATTGTCCTGATCGACCTGCTGGCTGGCATCCCCTACGATAACTTCAGATAGACCTAGACGTTTGGCAATTTCAAAGGCATTGCTTCGGCCAGGCACACCCTGCATAAAGCGATAGGTTGGGCGAAGAGTTGCAGTATCAAACTCCATGCTGGCATTTTGCACAAAGGCTGTCTCAATACCGTAGGCCTTGAGTTCTGGATAGTGGGTGGTCGCCATGGTCTTGACCTGACGCAGGCGAAGGTCCTCCAGAATAGCCATGGCAAGGGCTGCTCCCTCTTGGGGATCAGTACCAGCCCCCAACTCATCCAAGAGTAAGAGTGAATGTTGGTTAACCTTGCCAAGAATATCCACGATATTGGTCATGTGACTAGAGAAGGTAGACAAGCTCTGCTCAATAGACTGCTCATCTCCAATATCGGCAAAGATTTCTTCAAAAATACCAACACGACTTCCCTTGTCTGCTAAAATCGGCAAACCAGACTGAGCCATGACCTGCGTCAAGCCCAGAGTTTTAAGCATGATGGTCTTACCACCAGTATTGGGACCTGTAATGACAATAGCTGTTAAATCTTGTCCAAAATGGACATCATTTGCAACGGCATTTTTGACCAAAGGATGGCAGACATGGAGCAGTTGAATTTCTTGATTTTCTGATAGCTGAGGAACGACTGCTTGCCTTTCTTGGATAAAGCGAACCTTAGCACGAATCAAGTCCAGATGACCGATAATCCAAGCGTCATTAGCAATCTCAGCCGCATGAGGGCGAACACGCTCAGAAATTTCTTGGAGAATGCGAAGCATTTCATAGCGCTCATCTGCTCGTAAACTGGCAATTTCTTCGCTCAGTTTGACCACCTCACGGGGTTCGATATAGACGGTATTTCCACTAGCAGAAATATCATGAACGACACCTGCAATCTTATTGCGGTAGGTGTTTTTGACAGGTAAAACCTGACGGCCATTTCTGCTGGCAACAATCCCTTCTGTCAACATCTGCCCTTTTTGCTTGAGCAGGTCTTGTAAAACATCGCGTACCTGACTCTCGCTATCATGGATTTTTCGACGGATGCGCGCCAATTCTTCACTGGCAAAATTTTCAATGAAACCTGCATCATTAAAGGCTTGGAGATTTCCTTGTAATTGCGGAAAATCATGTAATTTCTCAAACCAAAGGGCTAATTCTTCCAAGCTGACATTTTCCAGATTGGCATAAAAACTTTGCAGTTCTCTGCTAGAAAGAAGCACGCGCTTCAAGAGTAGGAACTCCTCAATATTGAGGTCTGCCCCCATCTCCAGCCGTTTGCAGACTCCTGCAATTTCCTTGGTTGCGAGAATGGTAAAATGCGGTTGCTCAACGAAAAGAGCCTGCATTTCCTTCATCTCAGCAAAAGTCTGTTTGATTTTATCTGCTTTGGCAGTCGGAGTCAGCTGTCTCAATTGCTCCAAGCCCTGCTCGGTCAACAAATGGGGTTCAAACAAGGCCTTAACCTTATTGAACTCTAATGTCTCTAATATTTTCTTGTTCATCGTTATTTCCTTGTCTTTGAATGTCTAGGTGTGGTAGCTTTTTACATTCTGATAGATTCGAGTCAAATCTGTAAACAAAGGGCTAGGAAAATTCCTGCCCTTTTTATCCGATTAAATTTGTCACCCAGATTTGTTTGAGCCAACTGGTTGTTACTGGTATGCTCTGGATGATGTGTTTTGCGACAATACTCTTTTCAAGAGGATTTTGTATAGCTGCCATGGGAATGGTTGCTAGTATGGTCAAGGTCATTTGCAAGACAAATAAGGTCACCAACATGGACAAGATCCCTGCTGAAACTTGAAACAACTTACCACCCAGTTTTTTACTAGGAATCAAGTGTAAGAGAAGACCAAGTAAACGACCGATGCTATAGACAATCCCAAATACAAGCAAGTAGCCGATACCTGCATAAAAAACCTTATCCAACTGAAAGAGTTGATCCGATGGGAAAAAGAAAGTTCCCTGACCTTCCTGCGGATTTGCATAAGGGAGCAATAAGTGAAACTGCTCGCCAAGCCCCTTGTAAAACTGACCAGCCATAAAAGCAGATGCCATAGCTGAAATCAGGTAATAAACCTGTAAGAGCAGGCCTCTCCGATAGCCGATATAAAATCCCCAAGCCAAGACCAATAGAAGAAGGAGCGAAATCATAAGGAGTCCTCAATCTTGCTCTGTTCTTGCTTGCAAGTCACAAGCTTGTGGCGGAGTTCTTCTATCTCTTGCTCCTTATCGTCAAATTCAATCTCACGGCTGAGTTGAGTTGACAAACAGTTGACTGCCAACAAAAGAGCGATGGTTTCATCGTCTGCACTAGGCATTTGTTCTTTAATTGCTTGGTATTTTTCTGTCGCAACCTTGGCGATTTCCTCCATAAAAAGGTTATCATGCTCGCTTGTCAAGGTTAATGATTTTTTCCCGAATGTAAATTTGAATCGATTTAGATTTGCCATAAAATTCACCTCACGATATTATACCAAAATTCGCTAATTTTGTCAGTTTTTACAAATTTGCCTGCTTTTATGGTACAATAGAAACTATGGCAAGTATAACACTCACACCAAGCGAAAAGGAGATTCAGGCTTTTCTTGAACACTATCAAAGCAGTCTAGCTCCCAGCAAGAATCCCTATATTCGCTACTTTTTGCGACTACCTCAAGCAACGGTTTCTATCTATACTTCTGGAAAGGTCTTGCTTCAGGGTGAGGGAGCCGAGAAATACGCTCGTTTCTTTGGCTATCAAATGGTAGAAGAAACCAGCGGACAAAATTTCCCTTTGATTGGGACAGATGAGGTGGGAAATGGTTCCTACTTTGGTGGGCTTGCAGTTGTGGCTTCCTTTGTCACACCAGACCAGCACGACTTCTTACGAAAACTCGGTGTGGGGGATTCTAAGACTCTGACCGACCAAAAGATTCGTCAGATTGCCCCTATCCTCAAAGAAAAAATCCAGCACCAGGCACTGCTTCTCTCACCCAGCAAGTACAACGAGGTCATCGGAGAACGCTACAATGCTGTTTCTGTTAAGGTTGCCCTCCATAATCAGGCTATTTATCTCCTCCTTCAAAAAGGTGTTCAGCCTGAGAAAATTGTGATTGATGCCTTTACCAGTGCTAAAAATTATGACAAGTACTTGGCACAAGAGGCCAATCGTTTCAGCAATCCTATCAGCTTAGAAGAAAAGGCTGAGGGAAAATACTTGGCTGTCGCAGTTTCTTCTATCATTGCGCGTGATCTCTTTCTGGAAAATCTAGAAAATCTAGGACGAGAACTGGGCTATCAACTTCCAAGTGGAGCTGGAACGGCTTCTGATAAGGTAGCTAGCCAGATTTTACAAGCCTATGGTATGCAGGGACTCAATTTCTGCGCCAAACTGCACTTTAAAAATACTGAAAAAGCGAAAAAACGCTTAGAAAGGTAAATTATGAATTCATTTAAAAATTTCTTAAAAGAGTGGGGATTGTTCCTCCTGATTCTGTCATTACTAGCTTTAAGTCGTATCTTTTTTTGGAGTAATGTCCGCGTAGAAGGACACTCCATGGATCCTACCCTAGCGGATGGCGAAATTCTCTTTGTCGTTAAGCACCTCCCTATTGACCGATTTGATATCGTGGTTGCCCATGAGGAAGATGGCAATAAGGACATCGTCAAGCGCGTGATTGGAATGCCTGGCGACACTATCCGTTACGAAAACGATAAACTTTACATCAATGATAAAGAGACGGACGAACCTTACCTAGCTGACTACATCAAACGTTTCAAGGATGACAAACTCCAAAGCACTTACTCAGGCAAGGGATTTGAAGGAAATAAAGGCACTTTCTTTAGAAGTATCGCTCAAAAAGCCCAAGCTTTCACAGTTGATGTCAACTATAACACCAACTTTAGCTTTACTGTTCCAGAAGGAGAATACCTTCTCCTCGGAGACGACCGCTTGGTTTCGAGCGACAGCCGCCACGTAGGTACTTTCAAAGCAAAAGATATCACAGGAGAAGCTAAATTCCGCTTCTGGCCAATCACCCGTATCGGAACATTTTAAGAAATCGAAGAGGCCGAGAGTCACCAATCTCAGCCTCTTCTTCTATCGTGAGAAGATGATTATTTACTACTCAGTTTGATTAAGATAGAAACAAAGTTATACTCAATGAAAATCAAAGAGCAAACTAGGAAGCTAGCCGCAGGTTGCTCAAAACAGTGTTTTGAGGTTGCAGATGGAAGCTGACGTGGTTTGAAGATATTTTCGAAGAGTATAAAATAAAAACAATCCCAACTCTCACCTATTCATGCAAAGGAATTTTATGGAAGTTTATTTTTCAGGAACCATTGAACGGATTATTTTTGAAAATCCCAGCAATTTTTATCGCATCCTCCTCCTAGAAATCGACGATACGGACGCAGAGGATTTTGATGACTTTGAAATCATTGTCACAGGAACCATGGCTGATGTAATTGAGGGCGAAGACTATACTTTTTGGGGGCAAATTGTCCAGCACTCCAAGTATGGAGAACAACTGCAAATCAGCCGATATGAACGTGCAAAACCAACTAGCAAGGGATTGGTCAAGTACTTTTCAAGTAGTCATTTCAAGGGGATTGGTCTCAAGACAGCTCAGAAAATTGTGGATACCTACGGCGACAATACCATTGACGAAATTCTGCAACACCCAGAAAAGTTAGAAGGCATCGCAGGACTATCTGCCAAAAATCGCGAGGCTTTCGTCTCCACTCTTCGTCTCAACTACGGAACGGAGATGGTTTTGGCCAAACTGGCCAACTACGGCATTCCCAACAAACTAGCCTTTCAGATTCAAGACTTTTACAAGGAAGAAACCCTTGATGTGGTTGAAAATTATCCCTACCAGCTAGTTGAGGATATCAAGGGTTTGGGCTTTACCATTGCTGACCAACTAGCTGAGGAACTAGGCATCGAAAGTCAGGCTCCTGAACGCTTCCGCGCCGGTCTAGTTCACAGTCTTTTTCAGGCCTGTATGGAAACAGGGGACACCTATGTTGAAGCACGGGATTTGCTGGAACAAACCCTTACTCTCCTTGAGTCTTCCCGTCCCGTGGAACTAGACCCCAGCCAAGTTGCCCAAGAGCTCTCCTACCTGATTGAAGAAGACAAGGTTCAGCAGATTGATACCAAGATCTTTGACAACAGCCTCTTTTTCGCTGAGGAAGGTATCCGCAGTCACTTGATTCGTATCCTTGAAAAAGGAGAACAGAAGAGACAAGATTTAGAAACTATTCAAAAGCATATCACTACTGTCGAGCAAGAACTGGGGATTGAGTATGATAACATTCAAAAACAAGCTATTTGTGACGCTATCCAGAACAAGGTCTTTATCCTGACAGGTGGGCCTGGTACTGGTAAGACAACTGTTATCAATGGAATCATCGCTGTTTATGCCCTTTTAGAAGGACTTGACTTCAGGAAGAAAAGCAATCTGCCCATTCTTCTTGCTGCTCCAACTGGTCGAGCTGCTCGTCGCATGAATGAATTGACAGGTTTGCCTAGCGCGACCATACATCGCCACTTGGGAATGACAGGTGACGATGATACTAGTCATCTGGAAGATTATCTGGATGCTGACTTTATTATCGTGGATGAATTTTCCATGGTGGATACTTGGCTGGCCAATCAACTCTTCTCCAACATCTCTTCTAACAGTAAGATTCTCATCGTGGGAGATAGCGATCAGCTACCGTCTGTCAGCCCTGGACAAGTTCTAGCTGACCTCCTTCATATTCCTTTAATTCCTCAGACTCGCTTGGAAAAAATTTATCGGCAAAGCGAAGAATCAACCATCGTCACCCTAGCTAGTCAAATCCGACAGGGCATCTTGCCAGCCGATTTCACCCAGAAAAAAGCTGACCGTTCCTACTTTGAAATTGCTAGTGGCCATATTCCTGCTACGATTGAGAAAATCTTAGGCGCTGCCCTCAGAAGTGGCATTCCTGCCCGTGATATCCAAGTTCTGGCTCCCATGTACCGAGGGACGGCAGGGATTGATGCCATCAACCAACTCATGCAAGACCTCCTGAACCCACCACAAAAAGACCAACTCAGTTTTGAAGCTCCCCAGTGCCACTATCGTAAGGGAGATAAGGTCATTCACTTGGTCAACGATGCTGAAATCAATGTCTTTAATGGAGATTTAGGAGCCATCACAGACCTGATTCCTGGTAAATACACCGAGTCGAAACAAGACGAGATTGTTATTGATTTTGATGGCAATGAAGTCTCTTACCCACGTAACGAATGGTACAAGATTCGCCTGGCCTATGCCATGAGCATCCATAAATCACAGGGAAGTGAGTTCCCTGTTGTCATCCTACCGATCACCAGTGCTAGTAGGCGTATGCTGGAGCGCAATCTCATCTATACAGCCATTACACGCGCCAAAAGCAAGCTTATCTTACTAGGCGAATTACAGGCCTTCGACTATGCTACTCAACATATCGGAACTGCCCGAAAAACCTATCTGATTGAACGCTTCAGTGATTTATTGGAGAATGTTGAAGAAAAGCAACCAGCTGTCTCTGAAACAGCCACATCAAGTACCTCTGAACAATCCTACATCCTAACCGAAGAAAACTGGGACAGCATCCCGGCCATGATTGGGATTACAGATGCAGATCTCAAAGAGATTTTTGGAAAATAGTGCACAAGAAAACCCACCAATTCAGGTGGGATTTTTGTTTATGAATACTCAATGAAAATCAAAGAGCAAACTAGGAAGATAGCCGTAAGCTGTACTTGAGTACGGTAAGGCGACGATGACGTGGTTTGAATTTGATTTTCGAAGAGTATAAGATTATTTAACTGTTGCTGTGCTTGTAATCAATTCAACAGCTTTTTTGATTGTGATATCATGTTTCAACATATCAGCTGAAAGCAAGCTTTGTACTTGAGCAACTTCCATGTTGTAGTCTGTTGCCAATTGCTCGATTTCTTTTTGGATTTCTTCTTCTGAAGCGTCAAATCCTTCAGCTTTGGCAACTGCTTCGATAACAAGGTTAGTCTTAGTACGTGACTCAGCTTCTGCTTGGTATTGATTGTGAAGGTCTTCTTGAGTAGTTCCAGTGATTTGGAAGTACATGTCAGGGTTGATACCTTGACGTTGCAAGTTTCCAAGGAATTCATTTACTGAGCGGTGAACTTCTTCGTGAATCATTTCTTCTGGAAGTTCTACGATTTCAGCGTTTTCTACAGCTTTATCGATTGCTGCACCTTCAACTGCATCTTTGTAAGCTTCTTCTTTAGCAGCAGCCAATTCCTTGCGGTATTTTTCTTTCAATTCAGCAAGTGTTTCAACTTCTTCGTCGATGTCTTTTGCAAGCTCATCATCAAGAGCTGGAACTTCTTTAGCTTTTACTTCGTGGATAGTTGTTACGAATTTAGCTTCTTTACCTGCAAGGTCTTCTGCTTGGTAGTCTTCTGGGAATGTTACAACTACATCAACAGTTTCGCCAGCTGAGTGACCTACCAATTGGTCTTCAAAACCAGGGATGAATTGACCTGAACCAAGTCCAAGTGAGAAGTTTTCACCTTTTCCGCCATCAAATTCAACACCATCGATAGAACCAACAAAGTCAATAACAACAGTATCGCCGTTTTCAGCAGCAGCTTCTTTGATAACCAATTCAGCCAAGTTGTTGCGTTCGCGTTCAATACGCTCTTCAACGTCAGCGTCAGTTACTTCTTTTTCTAGATCAACTGATACTTCAAGGTTTTTGTAGTCACCCAATTTAACTTCAGGTTTTGTCACGACTTCAGCTGTGATAACCCAGTCTTGACCTTTTTCCATTGAAGTTACGTCAATTTTTGGTTGAGCAACCACTTCAAGACCAGCTTCTTTTACAGCTGCTTCATAAGCATTTGGCAAAAGAGCGTTCATAACGTCTTGATAAAGTGACTCTTCACCAAATTTTTTGTCGAAGATAGGACGTGGAAGGTGACCTTTACGGAAACCTGGAACATTAAGAGATTTCTTCACTGAGTTGAAGACACGGTCCAATTCTGGTTTGATTTGGTCTTGAGAGATAGTGAAAGTCAAGACACCACGGTTTGTTTCTTTGTTTTCAAATGATACAGACATTCTGTCATTTCTCCTTAAAATTTTTTAAATACAGTCTATTATAACATTTTCTATAAATAAAATCTAGACTAATGCAGACAATTATAGACAACAAGCCTTTTTGCTAACTAAATGAAAGTTCTATAATGAAGTTAGTCACCCAGCCCTCCTAAAAATTAGATGTTTTAACTAGCTGATAGCTAGCCCTCTATTTCATTTGATAAGATGCTTGATGCTGTTAGGCTGACAAGCCAAGGCTAAGATTAGCCTTGGTTTAGCTGACAAAACTGCTTCAAGGGTTCCTCTTGTCAAATGAAAGCAAAATAATTGCCCTCAATCTCACCATTTTTTTGGGACATAATCACTTTCGATTGACAGTTTGTTCTACACTTTCAAGGATGGAATAGACATCAAAAAGAACCCTGCTTTTCTGAAAAAGAGGTCTTCTTGCTAAGTTTATACTCAATGAAAATCAAAGAGCAAACTAGGAAGCTAGCCACAGGTTGCTCAAAGCACCGCTTTGAGTTTGCAGATAAAACTGACACGGTTTGAAGAGATTTTCGAAGAGTATTAATTTACATAAATAGCCAGTGTTTGATAGGGTTTGAGTAGAATTTTCTCAGACACTTCTGCGTCTTCATAGTTTGAAATCAAAATTTGTCCATTTTGGTAGGCTACTGGCAAATCGATTTCCACTTCTGTGGCATAAAAATTATTGAGCACAAGTAACTTTTCAGCCTCATACTGACGTTCAAAAGCATAGACTTGCTTGCTATCTTCAAAGGCTGGTTTGTAACTTCCTTCTGAGATGATAGGCATTTCCTTACGCAGTCGAATCAAGTCTTGGTAGAAGGTGAAAATCGGACCTTGGATTTCATTTTCTACATTGATGTGAGGGTAGGATTTTCCTGCATTGAGCCAAGGAGTCCCTACTGTGAAGCCTGCATTTTCAGAAGCATCCCACTGCATAGGAATTCGTGAATTATCACGCGACTTAGCTTGAATAATCTGGAAGGCTTTTTCCTGACTCTTCCCTTCCTCTAAGAGCATCTGATAGGCATTGAGCGATTCGACATCCACATAATCAGCAATAGAATCATAGTCTGGGTCAATCATCCCGATTTCCTCGCCCATATAGATATAAGGTGTCCCACGTGAAAGGTGAATACTGGCCGCTAGCATGGTAGCTCCTTCCTTGCGGAAGTTTTGAATATCAACAAAACGGTTTAAAGCGCGTGGTTGGTCGTGATTGTTCCAGAAGAGAGCACTCCAACCACCTTTATCACTCATTTCCTTGCCCCAGCTATGGTAAAGACTCTTCAACTCTTCAAAATCAAAGGGAGCCAAGGTCCACTTTTGTCCATCCTTATAGTCCACCTTGAGATGATGAAAATTAAAGGTCATGGATAATTCCTGACGGTCAGGCGACGAATAAAGGACACAATTTCCCATGGTGGTTGAGGACATTTCCCCAACTGTCATAAAACTATCGTCTGATCCAAAAGTGGCTTGATTCATCATACGCAAATAGTCATGAACGATGGGCTTGTCTGTGTAAGCTGGCTTTCCTTCATTTTCAGGACAATCCACTAAGACTTCATCCTTGCCAATCAAATTGATCACATCAAATCGGAAACCTTTGACACCCTTGTCGCGCCAGAAATTAACAACCTTGAAAAGCTCCTTACGGACATTGGGATTGCGCCAGTTAAGGTCAGCCTGGGTATCATCAAAGAGGTGAAGGTAGTATTTCCCTGTATTCCCAAAGGGCGCCCATGCAGAGCCACCAAACTTAGACTGCCAATCTGTTGGTTGGTCTTGGATGAAGAAAAAGTCTTGATAATACTTGTCCCCAGCTAAGGCTTTCTGAAACCATTCATGCTCTGTCGAACAATGATTGAGTACCATGTCCAGCATAAAGTCAATCTTGTGCTCTTGACCGACACGCACCATTTCCTCAAAATCAGCCATATCACCAAAAAGAGGATCTACTGCCATATAATCTGAAATATCGTAACCATTATCCCGTTGAGGGCTTGGATAGAATGGATTGAGCCAGACCATATCCACACCTAGTTTGGCTAAATAGGGAATTTTTTCAATAATTCCACGGAAGTCCCCAATACCATTGCCAGTGGTGTCTTTGTAAGATTTTGGATAGATTTGATAGACTACTTTTCCTTTATCAAGTGTCATCTGTTTCTCCTTTTCTGATAAAAGGGAGGAAGCAGTCTTCCGTCCCTATTTGTGCTATTTCAATTATACTCAATGAAAATCAAAGAACAAACTAGGAAGCTAGCCACAGGTTGCTCAAAACACTATTTTGAGGTTGCAGATAGAGCTGACGTGGTTTGAAGAGATTTTCGAAGAGTATTAGATTCGTGTAGCGACCATGAGAGATGCTCCAGCTTGGATCGTTGTCGGATAAGTTCCGGGAATAGTCGCTGTATAAGCATCTTGGTTGGTGATGATAACAGGAGTTTCTGTCACCAGACCTGCAGCCTTAATGACATCCATATCAAAACGAATCAGTTGCTGACCAACTGTGACATGGTCTCCTTGGGCTACAAGACTTTCAAATCCTTTGCCATCAAGACCTACTGTATCCATACCGATGTGGATGAGCAATTCCACCCCCTCGTCAGAGACAATACCAATGGCATGCTTGGTAGGAAAAAGAACCGTCACTGTCCCATTGACTGGAGAAGTCAACTCACCTTGGCTTGGTTCAATGACCAGACCTTGCCCCATGACACCTGAAGCAAAGACTGGATCCGTTGCTTGACTTAGTTCTTTCACTTGGCCAGTCAGCGGGCTAACAATTTCTACTGGAGTAAGTTCTACTGGTTCATGACTCACAAATTCTGCTTCTTCTTGAGCAACGAATTCTGCCTGCAAGTCCGTATCGTCCTCTGTTTTTGTAAAGAGACCAGCCTTGCGGAAGAAGAAAGTCAAGAGCATTGGAACAACAATCGCAACTAGCATAGTTCCTGCAAATGGCAGCATGTATTGAGATTGAATAGAGAGAATACCTGGCAAACCACCGATACCAATAGAAGCCGCAGTTACATTAAAAGTAACGGATAACATGCCTGCAAGGGCTGAACCAGTCATCCCAGCAACAAATGGATAAATATATTTTACGTTAACTCCAAAAAGAGCTGGTTCTGTAACACCGAGATAGGCCGAAATGGTTGCAGGAAGTGAAACCTGAGCCTCACGCTCATCATGGCGATGCATGAAATAATAGGCAAACACGGCTGAGCCTTGAGCAATATTAGAAAGAGCAATCATTGGCCATAGGGCAGTGCCACCAGCATCCGCAATCAATTGTGTATCAATGGCATTGGTCATATGGTGCAGACCTGTGATGACAAATGGAGCGTAGAGGGCACCAAAAATTGCACCGAAGAGCCATTTAACTGGACCAGTTAAACCTGCCAAGACAACTGATGAAAGTCCTTGTCCAATTGTCCAACCGATTGGTCCCAAAACAGTATGAGCCAAAATCAAGGCTGGAATCAATGACAAAAAAGGTACAAAAATCATGGAAATGACTTCTGGGATATGTTTGCGCCAGAAAATTTCAAGATAAGACAGACTCAAACCTGCAAGCAAGGCTGGGATAACTTGGGCTTGGTAACCAATACGATTAACAGTAAAATAACCAAAATTCCAAACCCAGTTTGCTGCGATATCAGCTGCTAGCGTTGAAGCAACCGCATAGGCATTGAGCAACTGAGGCGATACCAAACAGATTCCGAGAACAATTCCCAAAATTTGGCTGGTTCCCATCTTACGAGAAACAGACCAAGTAATCCCTACTGGTAAGAACTGGAAGATAGCTTCACCAGGCAACCAGAGGAAGTGATTAACCCCTGCCCAAAACTGAGAGGATTCTGTGATGGTCTTGCCATCCAACATAGACCAATGCACACCTTCCAAGACATTACGAAAACCAAGAATCAATCCACCAACAATCAAGGCTGGAATAATCGGAGTAAAGATTTCCGCCAGAGTGGTCATGACACGTTGGACCACGTTTTGATTACTCTTAGCTGCAGACTTGGCTGCTTCTTTGGAAGCACCCTCAATGCCTGAAACAGCTGTAAAATCATTATAAAAAATGGGCACGTCATTCCCAATAATCACCTGAAATTGACCTGCATTTGTAAAAGTTCCTTTAACAGCTGGAATTGATTCGATAGCCTTGACATTAGCCTTCTTATCATCTCCTAAAACAAACCGCATCCGTGTCGCACAGTGGGTTACGGCAGTCACATTTTCCTTGCCTCCAATTGCCTGAAGCAGATTCTTGGCTTCTTGTTCAAATTTTCCCATTTGATTCTCCTTATACTTGTCAAAGCAAGTTTGATTTGATAAGAATATTGTAAACGATACCAAACTTGTCTGCAACTTGTTTGATGTAAAAAGAGGATTTTTTGTCATTTTTCTAGCACTTGTATGGTAAAATAGATACAGGTGTTCATTGAACTAGACTAAAAAGCCATTTAATACTCAATGAAAATCAAAGAGCAAACTAGGAAGCTAGCCGTAGGTTGCTCAAAACACTGTTTTGAGGTTGCAGATAGAGCTGACGTGGTTTGAAGAGATTTTCGAAGAGTATAAGGAAGCCAAATGAAGAAATATCAACAACTATTTAAGCAAATCAACGAAACCATTCAAAACGAGACTTACGCTGTCGGAGAGTTCCTTCCTAGCGAGCATGACCTCATGGAGCAATATCAAGTGAGTCGTGATACCGTCCGAAAGGCTCTGTCTCTCCTCCAAGAGGAAGGATTGATCAAAAAGATAAGAGGGCAAGGTTCTCAAGTCGTCAAAGAAGAAACCGTCAATTTCCCTGTATCCAACCTAACCAGCTACCAAGAACTAGTTCAAGAACTTGGACTGCGCTCTAAAACCAACGTGGTCAGTCTGGACAAGATTATTATTGATAAAAAATCCTCACTAATAACTGGCTTCCCAGAATTTCGTATGGTTTGGAAGGTGGTCCGCCAGCGTGTGGTGGATGATCTGGTATCCGTTCTGGATACGGACTATCTGGATATGGAACTAATCCCAAATATCACTCGCCAAATTGCTGAGCAGTCCATCTATTCTTATATAGAGGACGACCTCAAACTCCTTATTGATTATGCTCAAAAGGAAATAACCATTGACCACTCAAATGACAGAGACAAGATTCTCATGGACATTGGCAAAGACCCTTATGTCGTTTCGATTAAATCAAAAGTCTATCTCCAAGACGGACGCCAATTTCAGTTTACCGAAAGTCGCCATAAATTAGAAAAATTTCACTTTGTAGATTTTGCAAAGCGCAAGAAATAAAAGACTGAGACACTAGATCTCAGCCTTTTTCGGCTCTATAATATTTGTAGTGGGTACCCCCCTATAGATATTATGGAGCCTATTTTATTGTAGAAAAAAAGTCCCATAAGATCTATAATGAAAAGCGACAAAACAACTCATTAGAAAGAATCATATGGAACAATTACATTTTATCACAAAATTACTAGACATTAAAGACCCTAATATCCAGATTTTAGACATCATTAATAAGGATACATACAAGGAAATCATCGCCAAACTGGACTACGACGCCCCATCTTGCCCTGAGTGCGGAAGTCAAATGAAGAAATATGACTTTCAAAAACCGTCGAAAATTCCTTACCTCGAAACGACTGGTATGCCTACTAGAATTCTCCTTAGAAAGCGTCGATTCAAGTGCTATCACTGTTCAAAAATGATGGTCGCTGAAACTTCTATCGTCAAGAAAAATCACCAAATTCCTCGTATTATCAACCAAAAAATTGCGCAAAAGTTGATTGAAAAGACTTCTATGACCGATATTGCTCATCAGCTGGCCATTTCAACTTCAACTGTCATTCGAAAGCTCAATGACTTCCACTTTGAGTGTAATTTTAAACATCTGCCTGAGATTATGTCTTGGGACGTTGAAACAGTCCAGGGAGTGACTGTTTCAATCGGGAGATGGAGATGAGTTTCATTGCGCAAGATTTTGATAAGCTCAATATCATCACTGTTCTTGAAGGTAGAACATAAGCCGTCATTCGAGATCACTTTCTTAAATATGATAGGGTCGTCCGATGTCGAGTGAAAATTATTACTATGGATATGTTTAGTCCTTATTATGACTTAGCTAAACAGATTCGCTTTCAAATTTCTAGGCTCAGGCTGAAACAGTCTCCCAGACTGTTTCACTCCCGAATGCTAAAATCGTTCTAGATCGCTTTCATATTGTACAACATCTTAGCCGTGCTATGAGTCGTGTGCGTGTCCAAATCATGAACCAATTCGATAGAAAATCTCATGAATACAAGGCTATCAAGCGCTACTGGAAGCTCATTCAACAGGATAGTCGTAAATTGAGTGATAAACGTTTTTATCGCCCTACTTTTCGTATTCACTTGACCAATAAAGAGATTCTTGACAAGCTTTTGAGCTATTCAGAAGACTTGAAACACCACTATAATCTCTATCGGCTCTTACTTTTTCACTTCCAGAATAAAGAGCCTGACAAATTTTTCGGACTCATTGAGGACAATCTAAAGCAGGTTCATCCTCTTTTTCAGACTGTTTTTAAAACCTTCCTCAAGGATAAAGAAAAGATTGTCAACGCCCTTCAACTACACTATTCTAACGCCAAATTAGAAGCAACCAATAATCTCATCAAACTTATCAAGCGCAA
>NZ_VMLS01000062.1:0-648 GCF_013276805.1 Streptococcus sp. 1449 | reverse complement strand
GCATCATCAATGGCTAAGTGTAAGTTAGAGGTTTCTGCTCCAAACCAGGCATGAGGGCTAGCCTCCATTTGGATGAGTTCTCCAGCAAATTTCTTTCTGGGTCTACTAGGATGTAGCTTTTTAGTGTCTTCCAGGAAATCTTTAGCGGACGGTAAGATTGGATTGTCTAGGGGATGATTGCGGTTCAGTTTAGCTTGTTTTCTTAGTCTCTTCTTTGTCTTTCTGTGAGACTTGGGAGAGAGGATGTTTTCCTTATAGAGTATTTTTCTAACAGTTGTATCAGAGAGCTGAATTCCCTCTTCTTCAGCTAGTAATTCACAGAAATGAAGGACATTTGGTTTATATGTTTCATAGGAGAGGTATTTCTTTAGGACACGTTCTTTGATTTCATCAGGGATTGCATGTTTTGGTTTTTGATTTCTGTTTCCGTGTCTGAAGGCTTCTTTTCCTTTCTGTTGATAGGCTAGTAGCAGACGATTGATTTGTCTTTCAGAAAGATTCAGTTCGACACAGGCTCGATTCTTTGTTTTCTTTCCTTGGTCTATAGCTTTTATCACAAGATATTTTTTCGTTTCATTCATATTCAGTTGGATACTTTTCATACGACTATTTTATCAAATGGGACATTTTCACGTTCGATTTACTAAA
>NZ_VMLS01000061.1:0-688 GCF_013276805.1 Streptococcus sp. 1449 | reverse complement strand
TCTCTTTTTAGAATCAAAACGACGAGATTGTGGAATCTCTACAGGAACAATAGGTTGTGGCATTAAAATATCCTCCAATAGTTTTACTTTACTAATAGTATACAGGAGGTCTTCCATGAATGATAGATACCTTGTTATGACGCGCTTACGAAGGCTGGACTAAAGATAGAGTTTCTCTTGAATACGGCCTCCCAAGTCGTACGATACTTCTTAATTGGCTAGCACAATACAAGAAAAACGGGTATACTATTGTTGAGAAAACAAGAGGGAGAGTACCTAAAATGGGACGTAAGCCAAAAAAGAGACCTGAAGAGAGAACAGAATTAGAACGTCTTCAAGCAGAAAATGAGTACCTGAGAGCGGAGAATGCTATCCTAAAAAAGTTAAGAGAACTCCGATTGAAGGAGGAAAAAGAGAAAGAAGAAAGACAGAAATTGTTCAAGAATTAATGACTGAGTTTTCGTTAGATCTTCTTTTAAAAGCCATTAAACTAGCTCGTTCGACCTACTACTATCACTTGAAACAGCTAGACAAACTAGATAAGAATCAAGAGCTTAAAGCTGAAATTCAATCCATTTTTATCGAACATAAGGGAAATTATGGTTATCGTCGGATTCATTTAGAACTAAGAAATCGTGGTTATCTAGTAAATCATAAAAGAGTTCAAGACTTGATGAAAGTACTCAAT
>NZ_VMLS01000060.1:0-1174 GCF_013276805.1 Streptococcus sp. 1449 | reverse complement strand
ATACAGATGGCGATGGCTTCACAGATAAAGAAGAAGTAGAAAAAGGAACAAATCCGAAAGATCCAAACTCGAAACCAGAATCTAAACCAGTAGGTGCATCAACTAAGGATTCAGATAGTGTTAAAGATCCATCAGTAACATCGGTTAAAGATCCAAGCAACTTGACTGATGCAGAAAGAGCTAAGGTAGCCGAAGAAGTTAAGAAATCTAACCCAACTGCAACAGATGTTAAAGTAGGTAAAGATGGAACAATAACTGTAACCTTCCCAGATGGCTCAACAGCAGTAATTCCAGCAGCTAAAGCAGTTGAGAAAGCTAAAGATGCAGATAGTGTTAAGGATCCGTCAGCAACACCAGTTAAAGATCCAAGCAACTTGACTGACGCAGAAAAAGCTAAGGTAGCCGAAGAAGTTAAGAAATCTAACCCAACTGCGAAAGATATTAAGGTAAACAAAGACGGATCAGTAGTTGTAACCTTTGAAGATGGTACTACATCTGTTATTCCAGCAGATAAGACAGTCAAGAAATCAGATAGTTCAGTAGCAGTTAATCCAGCTACCAACCAAGATTCACCTGCTCAAGCACCAGCTGAGAAAGCAGGAGCGAAAGAATTGCCAAATACTGGTACAGAACAATCTAGCGCTTCACTTGCTCTAGCACTTCTTGCAGCAGCAACAGGGGGACTCCTTATCGCGAAAAAACGCAAGGAAGAAGAGTAAGAAATTACTTTGATAAAATAATTCATAGGATAAACATTCTGTAAATTTAACGAAAATAGATTGGAACACTATGTTCTAGTCGCCCCCAAAAGGATAGCATCTCCGAGAGGAGATGTTATCCTTTTTTTACTAGTGAATCAAATGATATAGTGGATTGAATTTATAATAGTACGGTAAGCGCGTCATAACAAGGTATCTATCATTCATGGAGTTCCTCCTGTATACTATTCGTAAAGTAAAACTATTGGAAGATATTTTAATGCCACAACCTATTGTTCCTGTAGAGATTCCACAATCTCGAAATGATAGAAGAGCTTTTGGATAAGGTGTTGCTCTATGACAATTCATCTATCTAGCCTAGGGCAGGTCTATCTCGTGTGTGGGAAAACGGATATGAGGCAAGGCATTGATTCACTGGCTTATCTCATTAAAACCCACTTTGAATTAAATCCCTT
>NZ_VMLS01000006.1:0-12753 GCF_013276805.1 Streptococcus sp. 1449 | reverse complement strand
GTCCACCACAAAAGAGAAAGACTTGACCTGAGAAAGGATCCAATTCAAAGTGGGTTTTAATGAGATAAGCCAGTGAATCAATGCCTTGTCTCATATCCGTTTTCCCACATACGAGATAGACCTGCCCTAGGCTAGATAGATGAATTGTCATAGAGCAACACCTTATCCAAAAGCTCTTCTATCATTTCGAGATTGAGAGATTGAAAAAAACTTACTTCAAGCTTGCCAATACGAATTTTAAGCAGAATATCATTTCTCTTTTTAGAATCAAAACGACGAGATTGTGGAATCTCTACAGGAACAATAGGTTGTGGCATTAAAATATCCTCCAATAGTTTTACTTTACTAATAGTATACAGGAGGAGCTCCATGAATGATAGATACCTTGTTATGACGCGCTTACAAAAGAACTAGATAAATCCACTAAGTGTGGTTACTCTAGTTCTTTTTCGTTTATTCAACACCCAAGATTTCTTTAATATCATCAACGCTCAAATTGCTTCTGCTTTCTTGTCCTTCAAGAACGGTGTTGAAGAGTTCTTTTTTACTTTCTTGGAGTTCTTGGATTTTTTCCTCTATGGTACCAAGTGTGATAAGGCGATAGACATCGACTTGTTTGGTCTGGCCAAGGCGGTGGCTTCGACCGATGGCTTGCATCTCGACTGCTGGATTCCACCAGAGGTCACAGAGGATGACGGTATCAGCTCCTGTTAGATTTAGTCCTGTTCCACCTGCTTTTAGGGAAATGAGGAAGCAGTCTTTTTCCCCTTGATTGAAGAGATTGACCATTTCTTGACGTTTATCTGAAGGTGTTTGTCCTGTTATTTTAAAGTGAGACATTTCTTTTTTCTCTAGTTCTTGCTCAATGAGATCAAGCATAGAGGTGAATTGTGAAAAGATAAGTGGTCGTGACCCTTTTTCACGAATGGTGTCTAGGAGCTCGAATAAGCTGTCCATTTTTCCACTATCCCCTTTGTAGTCTTCTAAAAAGAGAGCAGGGGTATTACAGATTTGTCTAAGTCGGGTTAGTCCTGCTAAGATTTCAATTTTATGACGTTTAATCTCATCAGCGCTGGCTCCTGAAACCATTTCTTGCATGCGTCGAAGTTGAGCTAGATAGAGCGTTTTTTGTGAACTGCTGAGTTCATTGCTGTAGAGGTGCTCGCTCAGTTCAGGTAATTCTGTCAGAACTTCGTCTTTTTTCCTACGCAGGACAAAAGGTTGAATCAGTTTAGCAACGAGTTGAGGTGACAATTTTGAAAATTCCTTTTTACTTGGTAGGAGACCTGGTAATACTATCTGGAAAATAGACCAAATCTCTTCGAGACGGTTTTCAATAGGAGTTCCAGATAGGGCATAGCAGGTTTTGACATCAAATTCTCTTAAAGCTTGTGCTGTTTTGGTCTGACTATTTTTTATCATCTGTGCTTCATCTAGGATGAGGTAGTCGTAAGACTGCTTTTGATAGTGTTCAAGGTCAGAACGAAAAGATGGGTAGCTTGTAATAGTGATAGTAGCAGATTTTTCAATTTGTTTGATACGCTCAGTTTTGCTACTATAGACTACTTCAACCTGTTTGTGAGGTACAAATTTTCGGAATTCTTCCTTCCAATTGTAAAGAAGGCTGGCTGGAGCTAGGATAAGAGCTTTCTGGTCTGGTTTAAGGTTGGCTTCCAGAAGAGTGATGGTTTGCAAGGTTTTCCCTAACCCCATGTCGTCCGCCAGGATTCCTCCGAAATGATAATGATCCAGCATACTCAGCCACTTGACTCCTTCTTTTTGATAGGAGCGGAGTTTGGCCTTGACTTCATAAGGCTTGATATCAAATTCTTCAGGGTGGGTCAGGTCATAAGCCATCTTTTTGAAATCACGAGAAAAATTGACATGTTCATTGTCTTTGAAGGTTTCAGAAAGACTAAAGGCACGAGATTTGTGCATCTTGATTTTTCCGTCTGAAAATTTAGCGCGAAGATCTTGGAGGCTTTGGGCAACCTTGAGACTTTCATCGTCAAAGACTAGAACCTTTCCTTGCTTGGTTTGGTAGTGGCTTTCTTGATTCCATAAAGCTTGGATAGCTTTTTCAACCTCATCTTCTGAAATCATAGAAAAATCAAACTGAACTGAAAGGAAGCCTTCGTCGTCAAAAATGTCAATGACAGCAGGATCTTCTACTAAGAGTTTTTCAAGCGATTCATCTAGTTGAACTTGACCCAGAGTACGAAAACGGGGGAGTTCTTTTAGGAAGAAATCAACGATTTTGATTTTGGAAAGACTATGAAATTCCTCTTTGAAACCAGCAGAAAGCAGTTGATGATAGATTTTTCTAGCTTTGCTAGCTTGGTAAGTATAGGGGAGGGTTAGGAAATCTTGTTTAGAATGGACTTGTTTTTCTCCAAAGGACCACACCATATTAAGGGCAATTTCATTTCTAGTTTTGGAGAAGGCAAAGGTGGGGATAAAGTCATGGATTTGTAATTCATCTGGAAGACTGATAGGAACATAGTTTGAGATGATATTACAGATTTGCATAAGTTCAGCCTTATTTTCCTGTGAAAAGATAAGAGGAGAACTTTCTTGATAATGATAGATCCAAGTAGCTAATTTATCCAAAAAGTAACGGTGTTCTTCTTTGATGATGTGGAAGTGATTGTGTCGAATCCAAAGTTTTTCTTGAATAATGAAACCAAAATAAGCTGTATTGATGATTTCATAATGGTTATTAGACTTGACAACCTTAAAAATTTCCTCTTCCGGGATAAAGGGACTATCATCTAAGAATATAAGAGGGTATTCGGCTTTTGAGGTTACATATTGGAAGACATCCAAAGCTTGAAAAAGTGGGACGAGGTCGTTTAAATAGCTAACAGGAGTCTCTAAATAGCGTCCGCAATCTCTAGGGCTAATGCCATAACTGAAGTTGAAATAAGAATGTTCATTTCTATCGATGAAATATTTTTTGATATAGAGGAGTAGGTTTTGGGATGCTTGATTAAACTGATCTAAGGATAATCTGATTGTCCCGATTTTCTGTGAAACAAAGTAATCTTCCTCTTGGAAAATGAGAAAAATGAAGTGAGCTATATCCTTGATAACATAGGCACGAGAAGCCTGTTCTACCTGTAGTTTTAAGGTCCATGCTAGGCTATGATTTCGGATTTCGACTTGTCCATGAAGGGAAAGTGAAGGCGCCACCGCTTTTTCTTCTACCAGTTCGTCTTGGAGTTCATCAGATGGCAAGGTAGGAATCAGTTGGCTGGCAAAACTTGGTTTATGACTCGCTTTACCAATGCGTTCTTGAATAGCTTGGGGGAGGCTACGAAAGTAGAGATCCATGGCAACCCAGTGTTTACAGACTCCCTGATTTTGGAAATCCTTACATTCGCAATGAAAGCCAGTCAAATCGAAGTGCTCCATACTGGTCAGGATGTTGGGTTCCAGATGCATGGAAATACCATCATAGGTATTGGGGTGCTTAAAATATTCTTTATTTTCAGTATCAAAATAGTTTTTTATCTGTTGGAAAATAGTTCGTCCATCCATTCTCATACGAGCAGGGAGTCTATCGGGAACCGCCATTGAAGTAACCTCTATTCTAATTATTCTTTCCTCTATCTTATCAGATTTTATAGGAAAAGAATAGACTTATCTTATATAAATTGCATCTTGATAGGGATTGGAAACATTTGCAGTTGTCAGATAGTTGTATGTAATATCGACAATCAATTACAAGGAGCTTACGATTCCACAGAAACTATCAAGTGAAAACTGACCTATCTATAACATTCTAGCTAAATTTCTTCTTGGTTTGGTAAGTTTTTCATCTGGTGAACTAGATAGGCTGCTATAAGTAGTAAAATTATAAGAGCAAAGGCAACAACGTCAAGACCAACACTTGTTGCAAGAAATACGAGAGCAAGGGATAGGACAGCTGGGATAAGCAAGTTGATAACATTGATGGAGGATTGAACTGATTCCATTAACTCCTCAGGAATGATTCCAAAAATCATGGCTTGCAAGCGAGGACTCAATACTCCTGCCGAGAAAGCATCACCTGCACTTCCTAGTAAAATAAGTAAAAAACTTCCACGTAGAAAACCTATAACAATGAGAGACTCCATCAATAGACTCCAATAAATATTCAGGCGAATAGAAATTTTTTTAGATAGAAATCCACTCAGAAGTCCACCTAAAATAACATGAAGAAGGCTTATCATTATCAAAATTGCCAGACTTTGCCCTGTTGACAAACCCATAAAAGGATAGTGAATCAGTAGAATCGCACTGACAGGCTCTACCATCATCAAAACAGCTTGACTAATGGACAAAATCCAAAGCAAGACCATGACATCTTCCATAGTCATCAATAATTTCATTGACTCTTTCAAATGCTGGAAAAAGCTACTCATTCCTACATAAGGAGGAACTTCGATTTTTTCTTCCTCTTTTTTCAAGCGGTTTCGGATAAGTAGACTTCCTAGAAAGGCAAATAAAAAGGTTAAAACATTTACAAAAGCTAGAGTAGAAATGCTAAACAGTCCTAAAAATACTCCTCCGCTGAGATTACCTATCAAACGTACAATGGAACTCGTGTACTGCTTAAAACTCATAGCTCCGTCATATCATCGTTTATTAGCCGTATGTAAATCGGTGTCAGCATGTATCCTGCAAGAAAACCAATCGTATCTGAAATCAAGTTCATACTGCAAATAAAGAAAACAGAAAAGAGAGAAGTCGGTACTTGTCAGGAGCAAAGTCACTCCAGAATAAAGGAGGATCTTGATAAAGAGGATAGAAATATACTTGCTGATTCGATTTTTTTGAAAATCAGCTATAACTCCAGTAAAAAGTTGCAAGACCTGAGGAATGGTTTCTGATAGACTGATCAAAAATATAGCTAAGGGAGCAAACGTATAAGAAGAGACATAATTGATAAAAGCTAAGTAAAAAATAGTATCTCCAAAACTTGAAATCCACTCATTCACTGTTAGCTGACGAAAAGCTCGATTTTTAAGAAAAATATGCATATTAATCTCCTTATAATAAATTCTAGAAAGCATAGAGCAAATTCGTGGTTCGTCTGACTAAATTTCCTATCTAAATACTACCTTCAAATATAAAATTTAGTGAAACTTTTATCTCCTCTAATCTTCTAAATATATTTTAGTGTACATTTTTTATAAAGTAAAGACTCTTTTGAATAAATTACCCATTTTTTGACAATTCTGTAAATTTCTGAAAAATATTTCAAGTGAATCCATCTATTACCTTAGGACATTGAAACTTCTTTTGCCAGAGGTGCTTATATTACTGGAAAGTTGAAGATTGAAATGTGGTATAATAAGAGGTAATAGAGTTTTGGAAAGTGAGATAAGATGATTTCAAAGAGATTAGAATTGGTGGCTTCCTTTGTGCCACAGGGAGCCATTTTGCTAGATGTGGGAAGTGACCATGCTTATCTGCCTATTGAGTTGGTTGAGAGAGGACAAATCGAAAGTGCCATTGCAGGTGAGGTCGTAGAAGGTCCCTACCAGTCCGCGGTTAAAAATGTTGAGGCTCACGGCCTAAAGGAGAAAATCCAGGTTCGTTTAGCCAATGGCTTGGTAGCCTTTGAAGAGGCAGACCAAGTGTCGGTCATTACCATTGCTGGTATGGGTGGCCGTTTGATTGCTAGGATTTTAGAAGAAGGCTTGGACAAGTTAGCTAACGTAGAGCGTTTGATTCTCCAGCCCAATAATCGTGAAGACGACTTGCGCATTTGGTTGCAAGACAATGGTTTTCAGATTGTGGCAGAAAGCATTCTAGAAGAAGCTGGCAAGTTTTACGAGATTTTGGTGGTGGAAGCAGGACAAATGAAACTATCAGCCAGTGATGTTCGATTTGGCCCCTTCTTGTCCAAAGAAGTCAGCCCAGTCTTTGTCCAAAAATGGCAAAAAGAAGCTGTTAAGCTAGAGTTTGCCCTCGGACAAATCCCAGAAAAAAATATAGAGGAGCGTCAAGTTTTAGTAGATAAAATTCAAGCCATCAAGGAGGTGCTCCATGCTAGCAAGTGAAGTAATTAACGCATATGAAGCCTTTTGCCCTCAGGAATTTTCCATGGAGGGAGACAGTCGTGGTCTGCAAATTGGCACTTTGGACAAGGAGATACAAAGTGTCATGGTTGCTCTCGATATTCGTGAAGAGACGGTAGCAGAGGCCATTGAAAAGGGTGTGGATTTGATTATCGTCAAGCACGCGTCGATTTTCCGTCCCATCAAGGATTTGGTAGCTAGCCGTCCACAAAATCAGATTTACATTGATCTCATCAAGCATGACATTGCAGTTTATGTCAGCCATACCAATATTGACATCGTTGAAAATGGTCTCAATGACTGGTTCTGTCAGATGCTAGGAATCGAGGAGATAACTTATCTTCAGGAGACAGGTCCTGAACGTGGAATTGGACGTATTGGGAATGTTCTGACTCAGACCTTTGGGGACTTTGCCCAGTATGTCAAGCAAGTATTCGGCCTAGATAGTCTTCGAATGGTGCATTATCAAGAGAATGACTTGCAGAAACCTATTTCAAGAGTGGCCATCTGTGGTGGAAGCGGGCAGTCATTCTATAAGGATGCTTTAGCTAAAGGAGCGGATGTCTATATCACTGGTGATATTTACTACCACACTGCCCAGGATATGTTGTCTGATGGCTTGCTGGCATTGGATCCAGGTCACTATATCGAAGTGCTGTTTGTGGAAAAAATCGCAGCACTCCTTACTCAATGGAAAGAGGAAAAAGGTTGGGAACTAGAGATTTTACCTAGCCAAGCATCGACCAATCCTTTCCACCATATCTAGTTAGAAGGTGAAGACAATGAAAAATTGTACTAGTATAGTTATGGTAAACTGAAACTACACTAGTACAAATGTGATTCTGAGACATTGTTGAGACTGGATTTTTTTGTAAAACTTATACCCGAAATTTTATAAATAAAAAAATACAATAGTCCTCGTTTTTTGCAGTTTAATCAAAAAATCCAATACATATAAATAGAAAGATAACAATTTACCATAAAATACTCTAAAAACAGAAAAAATTAAATGTTTTTCCTTGCAAAATTCGGGGGGGGGGGTGGTATAATTGCTACTAGACTGTATACTCTTCATAGGAGGTACAGTGGGGTAAATAGTCGTAAGTTGCTATTTAATATTATTGTCAATTGAAGAGGAAAATGACATGTTCTCTTCAATCATATCTTTAAGGAGAAAGAGTTATGGATTTTAGAAAGTCTAACAGAGAAAAGGTCTTCCGTTACTCCATTCGTAAGTACCACTTTGGTGCCGCCAGTGTTGCGGTTGCCGCATTGATGTTTTTTGCCAACGGTGCAGTAGCAGCGAGTGAGACAGTCACTCCAGCTACAACTAATGACGTGGTCGCTGGATTTGATGGTAACCCTGATGGGGCTCTGCAGGAGTCGGATGAGGGGGAGTCGAAGGAGGTTGTACTTGAGCAACTTGCTGAAGGCAAGATTACAAAGGAGATAAAAGGGCAAGGGAGGTCAGCGGAAGGATCTAATCAAGGACAGACAGTAGCTGCCCCTAAAACTACTGGAGTAGACTCTAGCCAGCCAGAGTCTGTTCAAGAAAGTTCTCAGGTGAGAGAGAAAAGGGCAGGATCTGCTGACACGATAGCAGCCAAAACAAGCAGCACTGGAGTCCTTCAGCCTCAGGTGCTCAAAGACAGCCAGTCTGACTATGACCCTATTCCACTTGACGATGATGAGGATGATACAGAACAGGATGAACAACCGTTAAACACTCCGGTGACAACAGCGATTCAACCTCGTTCAAGAGGAAGCAGACAAGAAGTTCCTTCAGGCTACATAGCTGTGCCAAGTAATGCTTATGTAGATGGGATCAACTACTTTTTAGAAGATGGACATGCAGGTTCACCTTATGCCCGTGGAACCTATGTCTATGGTTCGCAACGTTCAAGAGCATATTGGGACGGAAAAGAGTTTCGTATTCCGGAAGCGAAAGATTTTATCTACGGGATAGTCAAGAAAACAGAAACTGGTTTTAAATGGGAGATTGATATCAATAAGGGAAAAGTAGGACGGGGTCCACACCACTACTTATCAAATACTTTTTGGTTTACCCTACCTAAAAACCACACTGTAAAAGCAAACTCAGTAACTATTTCTCGTTATGATCATAGGACTGGTGGCACCACTGCTACTAGTGGAGATGCAGGTAACGGAGAGGATCAAATCCTAAAGGCCTTACAATCAGCTGATGGGATTAGTGATGAAAAGCAGGGGACTGTTGCATCAACAGGAGCGGCAGCAAAAAGTGGAGGTTATGGTTATCGGACGGATAGTCTGGATGGCTTAGCCAAGGAAGAAGTTAACTGGTGGGTGCAGAAAGGTTTCTACTACCATGCTGATAAAAACTTCCCAACTGAAGTTGAGAAAAAGGCAGCTTCTAAATACTCTGGTATCAAAAATGAAACCGAGAAAGTATACACCTTCTCTTTGGACGGAGGACGTGATGATAGCTACCATTTGACCTTTGAGACGACTTCCCCAGATACGACTTTCCGTAATCTCTATTACGCCTTGGGTGTTAAAGGGTTTAGGCTGTCAGGGAAATCAGTTAATCGCTTGCTAGTCAATCAGTGGTACGGTAGAGCTGCCGGTGAAGGAGACCAGGCTGAGAAGTATCCGGCTCAGTTGGAAGGGAATGGCTACTATCAGATTGTACAAGGGCAAATTTGGCAGCCGCAAAATAATAATGTATCAACAACTCCAGGTAACTCTTCATCTTTAATTGCTAAAAGCGATGGAGGCATTGACCTTGAATCCTACTTTAAAAATAGGGATAAGGTAGGGGATAATGCTGAATCACATCCAACTTCTTATAATCTTTTTAAGGACGGCGTCAAAGTTGAAAACAACAAAGAAGCTGCAGACACTATCGTCAATACTCCGGGAGTGAAATCTTATCTTGTAGAGCGAATCTTTGCTGACGGTTCTGGTGAATTGGTTCAGTTAAATTTTGTTGTGAAACCGAAAAAACCAAGTTTAAATACTGATTTGCAAAAGCAAGCAGGGACGATAAAGGATATCACTGCAACTAACGGAACCAAAGGTGTAGAGATGGTTCTCTACCATGACGGAAAAGAAGTAGCAACCAGTATTGCTGGTGATGATGGAAATGCAACCTTCAAAAATGTTGTTATTACAAAAGGTTCTTATACTGTCAAGTCACGTGTTTCAGGTCAGTCTTATTTGACTGCAGAAGGCAAGCGAACTTCACTCTTAGAGTCTGAATCATCAGATGCTAAAGTAGCCAACTACGATAGCAGTCAGATTCGTATTGGGTTTGGACAAAGTGGAGAGGGCGGAGCAGCTTCTAGCTTGGAGACAAGTAAGTATAAAGCACTATATCTTGACAGTTATACTGGAAAGCAACTACAAGTGCTGGTTCGAGTTCCAGGTGGTAAGTCTATCAAAAATATTGAAGTAACTAATTTAGAAAAAACGGGCTTGGTTCAGGGTGAAGTGGAGCATGAGGGACCCCTAAGTAGCAAGAAGTCATTAACAGGAACTATTAACAAAACCAATTCAGGTATCCATCAAATTACTGTTACGGTTACAACCGCAGATAATACAACCAAGACAGAAAAACTCTATCTATACATTCCATTTACGAAACCGAGTTTTGCAACAACAGCTGAGAGTTTGAAAGGAAAGACTACAGGAAAACCGGTCATCAAAGCAAACTCTGGAACAAAAGGAGAAGCAGCAAATATTCCTGATAAAGCAAAACTGAAAACCTTCTTGGTTAAAGGTGGGAATGATGTGGATGCTGTAGGCACAGGTGCTTCTGATAATAAGCCTAAAAAAGCTACTGGCTATACTATTCTTGCTAGTGGTGATGTTAAGGCGGATGGAACAGTTGAGTTTACTCCTGATAAGTATAGACAAGAATTGGTGGGGAATGAGGAACTTCGTCTAGTTACGGCAGTGGTTAAGGAAGGTACAGATGAACCTGTTTTAGACTATCTTGTATCACCACTATCAGAATCGCTTAAACTAGAACTTCCTACAGAAGCTAGCCGTGACTTTGTAAGCCCAGCAGAAAAAGTTACCGTTGAAAATCCAAGTAGTCTAAATCAAACCGAGAAAGATAAGCTAAAAAAAGCTATTGAAGATGCTAATCCAGGATTTAAAGTTGAAATAACAGATGATGGTAAGGTTCAGGTGACCAGACCGGATGGACAAGAGGAAGAAGCTGCTGTCAGTGATTTTGTGAAACAAAATGGGCAAGCAGATTCTGCAGATGATTCGACTTCTCCAAAAGAAATCCAAAAACCAACTGAAAAAGTGAAGGTAGCTAATCCAAATAAGCTAACCAAAGAGGAATTGACGAAGATTACTCAGAAGGTTCAGGAGAAAAATCCTGGTGCTACTGTAAACGTTGGGCAAAATGGAGATGCCTATGTTGTACAACCAGATGGAACAAGTGGCTTGATTTCCCACAAAGATTTGTTGGAGCTGACAGAAGAGCAAAAAGAAGCTGCAAAGAACCGTAAACCGTTAGTCAACCCAGAGCAGAAAGTACCTGTAACCGATCCAGAGAAACTAAATTCTTCAGATATTGAAAAGATTAAGAAGGCTCTACAAGCTGCTAACCCAGGAGCGACTGTTACAGTGGATAGTGATGGAAATGCAACTGTTACAAGTCAGGACGGATCAGAAAGTAAGTTTATCTCACGAGATGACTTGGTTACAAAAGTGACGGTCCAAGCACCTCAATCTCCAACTATCTCACAAGATAAAGAAACTCTAACGGTAACATCAATGGTAGGTCAAGACGAAGCTACTAAGGTTATGCTTACGTATACAAATGCTACTGGACAAGAAAAAACTGTTGGTTTTACTAAAACTGGTAGCAACTGGAATAAGGATGACGCCAATGCAGATAGCACAATTTCGATTATAAATGATGAAAATGGACTGGGCAAAATCCTAATCCAAGCTGAAACAGCAGAAGCAGGTTCAACAGTTACAGTTAAGCAGCAGAAGGACGGCTCTGACTTTAGTATAGCAGCTACTACTAAGGTTTTAGGAAGATTAGAGGATGTAAGTGGTATAGCCCAACCAGATGGTTCGGTTGTAATTACTGTACCGCAGGAAGCTACTGAGTTTGATTTGACTTATCATAATCAAACTAGTAATCGTTCAGAAACACAACATTTTAGAAAAACTGATCAAGGATGGAGTGCTGTTGCAGGAATTACAGCTAGTGGCAATAGCTTTACCCTTCCAAAAAGTTTAGTAAAAGACGGGACGGAAGTTGCGGTAAAAGCTTCTAGCGCAACGAAAATTTCAGAAACTAAACGAATTAAGGCTAAGTTTGAACAACCGAGTGCAACAACTAGTGCTACACGTCAAAATGGAGATGTAGAAGTTACATTACCGACAGATGCAGAAAAAGTGACCTTAACTTATAAGAACAAACAAAATACCAATGCCACAGTAACACTGGTTAAACGAGGAAATAATTGGAGTTCTTCAACAACCTTACCAGATGGTATCAGTCTAGCAAATGGTAAGGTTACGCTTGACTATACAAAAGTGAACAGGAATACAAATATCACAACAGCCTCTACTAGAGGAAATGGCGATGTTGAATCTCAAGCAAATAACCAAAATCATCCTATTCCAGAACACACAGCTCCGACGACTAAGACGATTACAAAAGTAATCGGTGAAAATCCTACAAATGCAGAGTTACTTGCTGCTGTAGATGTAGCTAACAAAGCATCAGCTGTACTGAAAGAAGGAACACAGTATCCAACTACAGTAGGGAACCATACTCTTGACGTTGTTGTTACTTATACAGATCAAAGTACAGAAAACGTAAGAGTAACGTATGTGGTGAAACCAGCAGACAAGACAGCTCTAACGCAAGCGAATAACGATTTAGCAAGCGAAGTAGCAAGTCAACCAACTACAGATGACAAGCCACAAAGCAAAGTTGACGCATATACTAAAGCAAAAGAAGCGGCGGATAAAGCAGTGGAAGCAGCGAAAAAAGTAATAGCGGACGACAATGCGACACCAGAAGCTGTACAAGCAGAGCTAGCGAAAGTAAACGCAGCCAAAGCAGCCTTGAAAGCGGCAGAAGATGCCGTAACAACCGCAGCGACAACTACAGCGAAAAATAAACTAACTGAGGATAAAGCGAAGTTAGATGAAGCTGTAAGTACAGAAGGTAAGACACCAGAAAGTATTCAAGCATACGAAGCCGCTAAGAAAGAAGCAGAAGCAGATGTTGCAGCAGCGAAGGAAGCAGCCAAAGCAGTATTAGCTAAAGGTGACAATGCGACAGCAGCTGAAGTTCAAGAAGCGCAAGAAAAAGTAACAGAAGCGCAAGGTAAGTTAGACAAAGCGAAAGAGCAGTTAGTCGACAAAGCAGACAAGACAGCTCTGGTAGTAACGCCAGTAGCAGACCCAGCGCATTTAACAGAAGCCGAAAAAGCCAAAGTTAAAGAAGCCGTTTCGAAAGCTAACCCAACAGCCACCAACGTAGTTGTAAAAGACAATGGAGACGTAACTGTCACATTACCAGATGGAACAACTAAAGAAATTCCATCGACAGAAACCGTAGAGAAATCTAAGGTAGAGGTAACGCCAGTAGCAGACCCAGCGCATTTAACAGAAGCCGAAAAAGCCAAAGTTAAAGAAGCCGTTTCGAAAGCTAACCCAA
>NZ_VMLS01000059.1:0-4249 GCF_013276805.1 Streptococcus sp. 1449 | reverse complement strand
CATCACTTTCGATTGACACTACTTTTTTAAAATTTTTTAATTAATTTTACAACTGCTTCCGTTCGAGCTGTATGTGGGAACATATCGACCGACTGGATATAATGAAGATCATAGACTTCTACTAAGCGTACCAAATCCCTTGCCAAAGTCGAAACATTACAAGAAATATAAACCATTTTTTCTGGTACATAGGTAAGAATTGTATCTAATAACTTGTCATCCAGACCTGTACGTGGTGGATCCACAATCAAAGCATCTGCTCGGTATCCTTCCTTGTACCAACGAGGAATAATCTCTTCTGCTGTTCCAGCTTCATAATGAGTATTGTCAAATCCCATTCTTTTGGCATTTCGCTTGGCATCTTCAATGGCTTCTGGAATAATATCCATACCTCTGAGTGTTTTTACTTTCTTTGCGAAGGCAAATCCAATCGTTCCAACTCCACAATAAGCGTCAATCAAATGGTCTTCTTTATCAACATCCAAGGCTTTTACCGCCTCGTTATAAAGAACTTCTGTTTGTTCAGGATTTAGTTGATAGAAAGCTCGAGGAGATAGTGAGAATTCATAGTCGAGTACACCTTCTTGAATATTCTCTTGTCCCCAGATAATCTCTGTCTTTTCACCATAAATCTCACTGGTTTTAGCTGTATTTGTATTCACAGCTACTGTCACAACTTCTGGAAAATCTTTAATTAAGTCTTTTACTAGTTGGGTTAAATTAAGCTGACGATTTGTAACAATAATAATCTGAACCTGTCCAGTCTTTCTTGCTCGTCGAACCATAATAGTCCTAACACCTAGAACTTTTCTCTCATCGGTGATTGGAATTTGGTGAAAAGTAAGTAATTCCGCTAGACGATTAGCAATCACTTGGGTTTCCTTGTCTTGTACCAGGCAATCTTTCAACTCTACTAAATAGTGAGAGTTTTGTGCATATAAGCCCGCCTTGACCTGATTTTTAAATTTTCTAGTCTGAAATTGTAACTTAGCTCTGTAATATTTTGGTTCCTGCATTCCAATAGTTGGACGAATTTCATAGTTTTCATATCCTGCAGGAGCAAATTTTTTCAGCGCTTGATGAAGCAAGTCCGTCTTGAACTCCAGCTGCTTATCATAATGCAGGTGCATGATTTGGCAGCCTCCGCACTCATTATAAATAGTACAAGCTGGCACAACGCGGAATTTAGACTTCTTGTTGACCTTTAATAATTTCGCTTCAACAAAGTTACGTTTAATAGAAGTAATCTGACAATAGATATCTTCGCCTTTGAGAGCACCGGGTACAAAGACTAATGTTTTTTGGTAAAAGCCGATTCCCTCACCATTAATTCCCATGCGCTTGATTTTTAATGGTATTTTTTGTTTTATTTTTAGATTCATAGGTCTATTATACCATGGAGTTTCTAAGATATTTAAGAATATGTTACAATAAAAGCATGAATTCAAAAACACCTCGCTTTAGTATACTAGATTTCCCTGAACGATTACGAAGCTATATCAAGGGAGCTAATCTCTCTGATAGTTCTTCTCATTCAAGTGCAACTGTCCTATATATAGATTCAGGTTACTATTTAAAAATAGATCAAAAAGGCAGATTAGCTCAAGAAGCTAAGATTGCAAGTTGGTTCGAAACTGAAGGATTGGGAACTCCAGTGATTACCTATTTATCAGCAAAAAAGGACTTCCTTCTGACCAAAGAAGCCATTGGCAGAAATGCTCTCGATTTTTTAAATCAACCCGAAAAACTCTGTCAAACCCTAGCTCAAGCATTAAACAAACTTCACAGTCTTAAACCACAATCTTTTCCGTCGGAAAATCATCTGAAGCGTTATAAAGAAAAAGCCTTAAAAAACTATCAAAAGGGGACTTTTTATAACAAGACTCTTCTGCCCCAATTTCATATTCACAGTCGTGAAGAAGCTTACCAACTGATACAAGAGAAAGGTTACATCCTCAAAGATGATGCTTTTATTCATGGAGATGCCTGCCTGCCAAATTTCATCTTGAAGGATGCCTCTCATTTTTCTTGCTTTATTGACTTGGGATTGGCTGGTTTTAGTGACCGACATATCGACCTCTTTTGGGCAATTTGGTCCCTTCATTACAACCTACAAGAGGCTACGTATGCTGAATTATTTCTCGACTATTACGGTAGAGAATATGTAAATATGGATAAACTACGACTTGTTGCAGCTTTCGAAGCATTTAGATGAAAGGAAATTATGAAAATCACAAAACTTGAAAAGAAAAAAAGACTCTATCTGATGGAGCTTGATAATGGCGACAAATGCTATATCACCGAAGATACAATTGTTCGTTTTATGTTATCGAGAGATAAGGTGATAAGCGAAGAGGAATTGAAAGAGATTCAAGACTTTGCTCAATTTTCTTATGGTAAGAATCTGGCCCTCTACCACTTATCCTTTAAAGCACGCACTGAAAAAGAGGTCAGAGAATATCTGAAAAAATACGATATTGATGAAAACATCGTTTCTCAAGTCATTGATAATCTCAAAGAAGATAAGTGGATTAATGATGGTCAGTACGCTTATGCTATCATCAATACCAATCAACTTTCAGGAGACAAGGGTCCTTATGTGCTGACTCAGAAACTAGCTCAAAAAGGGATTTCAAAATCTACTATAGAAGAGAACTTGAAAGAATTTGATTTTTCGGAAGTTGCTCAACGTGTAGCTAATAAACTATTGAAAAAATATGAGGGAAAACTTCCAACTCGTGCCCTGCAAGATAAGATTATCCAGAACTTGACTAACAAGGGCTTCTCTTATTCTGATGCTAAAATTGCCTTTGACGACTTAGATAGCCAAGTTGACCAAGAAACGACTCAAGAACTCATCTTCAAGGAACTTGATAAGCAATATACTAAGTATGCTCGAAAGTATGAAGGATACGAACTGAAGCAGCGTTTAACTCAAGTTTTAGCACGAAAGGGCTACGATTTTTCGGATATAGCAAGCGCTCTTAGAGAATATCTTTAATATTTCCAAGTGAAATTCACAGATTTTAGGTAATTTTATGGTACAATAGTAAATGATAAACTTATAAATTGTAGAAAGTTGGTTAGTTATGAAGCTTCCAAAAGAAGGCGACTTTATTACAATTCAAAGTTATAAGCATGATGGGAGTCTCCACCGAACTTGGCGGGACACCATGGTACTAAAAACAACAGAAAACGCCATTATTGGTGTCAACGATCATACACTTGTTACCGAAAGTGATGGTCGTCGTTGGGTCACTCGAGAACCGGCTATTGTTTACTTTCACAAGAAATATTGGTTTAATATCATTGCCATGATTCGTGATAATGGAACTTCTTACTATTGCAATATGGCTAGCCCCTACTATCTGGATGAAGAAGCACTGAAGTATATTGATTACGATTTGGATGTTAAAATTTTTACAGATGGGGAAAAACGTCTCTTGGACGTTGAAGAGTATGAGCGCCACAAACGCAAAATGAATTATTCTGATGACTTGGACTATATTTTAAAAGAACATGTCAAAATTCTTGTTGATTGGATTAACAATGGACGTGGTCCTTTCTCAGAAGCCTATGTAAACATTTGGTACAAGCGCTATGTAGAACTAAAGAATCGGTAAAGTTGTCAAAGGTCAGGAACAAAATCCTGACCTTGTTTTTTTGGTAGTGTAAAATAAATTGTGTAAAAACAAAAAGGAATAAATCCATTATAGCAGAGTTACAACACCTTACTAGAAAGAGATTTATGCAGAATTCGTAAAATATATAAAACAAATAGATATACTGTTATTTTTTAATGTCTCTGTTCCTTGTAAGTTTACAACAAACTTATATCGTTTAATAGTAAGCGCGTCATAACAAGGTATCTATCATTCATGGAAGACCTCCTGTATACTATTAGTAAAGTAAAACTATTGGAGGATATTTAAATGCCACAACCTATTGTTCCTGTAGAGATTCCACAATCTCGTCGTTTTGATTCTAAAAAGAGAAATGATATTCTGCTTAAAATTCGTATTGGCAAGCTTGAAGTAAGTTTTTTTCAATCTCTCAATCTCGAAATGATAGAAGAGCTTTTGGATAAGGTGTTGCTCCATGACAATTCATCTATCTAGCCTAGGGCAGGTCTATCTCGTATGTGGGAAAACGGATATGAGACAAGGCATTGATTCACTGGCTTATCTGGTTAAAACCCACTTTGAATTGGATCCTTTCTCCGGTCAAGTTTTTCTCTTTTGTGGTGGAC
>NZ_VMLS01000058.1:0-525 GCF_013276805.1 Streptococcus sp. 1449 | reverse complement strand
AATGTGAAAGCTAAGAAAGCAGAACTTGACAAAGCCAAAGCAGGCTTAGTAGATAAAATAACAGATACTCAAAAAGATGAGTTATCCAAAGTTGAGGAAACCTTGAAGCCAGCTGATACAGCTGATAAAACGCCTAAGAGTGTTGAAGCCTATAACAAGGAAATCGAAAAACTTCAAGCAGAGTTAGACGCAGCCAAACGTGACGCCAAAGCAGTTGTAGATAAAGGTGAAGAAGCGACGAAAGCGGAAGCATCTGAAGCTCAAGTTAAAGTAGCTGCAGTCAGAGCGAAATTGGTAGAAGCAGGTAAACTGTTGACAGATAAGGCTGACAAAGCAGACCTTACAGCAGCTAAAACAGAGCTTGATGAGTTGGCTAAAGCCGATGTTGCGACAGATGATAAAACAACTTCTACAAAAGCAGCTTATGACACAGCGAAACAAGCTGCAGAAGAAGCTGTAACAGAAGCTACAAAAGTTATCAACAATGAAGATGCGACATCAGAAGAAGTAGCGACAGCATTAGCG
>NZ_VMLS01000057.1:0-12570 GCF_013276805.1 Streptococcus sp. 1449 | reverse complement strand
AGAAGCTCCTCGGTCTCTAGTCTCATCTTTTTCATAACGGATGACACTTGTAGGCAGAACTTCACGCTCAACCTTGCTTTTGGCTGGAACTTTGATAACTGTATCCGTGGCTTCTTTTCTATCAACAGTAACCTTTTCGCTAACCTTACCAGTCTCTGGATTGACATCGTAGGTCGTCGTCGTGGTTACATAGCCATCCTCTCCGTCAATTGTAACAGGATTTTCATTACGGTCTCTAGTTTCATCTTTTTCAAAACGGATATTTGTACTTTTTTCGGCGATGCGTTTTTCTACCTTATCTTTAGCTGGAACTTTTACAACAGTAGGTGTAGGCTGAGTTAGTATTTTTTCAGTTGTTTCTAGTTCTGAGACTTCTCCAGTATTTGTATCTAATTTGTATGTTGTAGTGATTTCCTTAGTTCCATTTTCTCCAGGTATAGTTTCAGGGTTACTTCCTCTTGGATGTTCTAAATCTTTTTCGAACTTAACTTCTTTTGATTCAATATCTCCAACACGAACAGTAGGTTTAGTTCCGACTTTTATGATTTTCTTTTCCATAGGAGTTGTTACTTTTTCTGTAGAAGTATCCTCTACTGCTTTACCATTTTCAATTCTGTAAGTAGTAGTAATAGTTCTGACACCTAGTTTACCTTGACGATTTGAATCATCTACTTTTTTCCCTTTTTCTAACGTGGGGTCCGCCTCGTATTCTGCTTCTATTGGAATATCTTTATGCTCAATCTTATCTTTAGCAGGGACTTTTACAACAGTAGGAGTAGGTTGAGTTAGTATTTTTTCGGTTGTTTCTAGTTCTGAGACTTCTCCGGTATTTGTATCTAATTTGTATGTTGTAGTAATTTCCTTAGTTCCATTTTCTCCAGGTATAGTCTCAGGGTTACTTCCTTTTTGATGTTCTAAATCTTTTTCGAACTTAACTTCCTCTGATTCAATCTCTTCAACACGAACAGTAGGTTTAGTTCCAATTGTTATCACTTCAGTTTTAGGTTCTGTTCTTTTTTCTATTGGTGTATTAGGAGTAGGTGTACCATTAATAGGAGATACATTATATGAGGTAGTCGTAACTATTTTTCCATCTTCTCCTGGGGTCTTTATTTTTCTTTTTCTAACTTCAAGATTATCATCTTTTTCATATATTGTTTTATGATTAATCGTAGTTTCTTGAATTTTATCTTGAGCTCCGACTTTATAGACGATGTCTTGCGCTTTTTTTTCAATAGTAGTTGTGTTGTTTTTAACCGTAACCTCTCCAGTTTTTTCATCTAAAACATAGGTAGTGGTAATTTTCTTAATACCATCCTCCCCTTCACTTTCAGTTACAACATCACTTCCGATAGGTCTATCAGGGTCTTTTATATATTTAATAGAAGACTCAATTTTTTCAGTAACGACAGTAGGTTTAGTTCCGACTTTTATAATTTTCTTTTCCATAGGAGTTGTTACTTTTTCTGTAGAAGTATCCTCTACTGCTTTACCATTTTCAATTCTGTAAGTAGTAGTAATAGTTCTGACACCTAGTTTACCTTGACGATTTGAATCATCTACTTTTTTCCCTTTTTCTAACATAGGATCGGCTTCGTATTCTGCTTCTATTGGAATTACTTTTGTTTCAACGCTATCTTTAGCTGGAACTTTAACAATAATATTTCCTACTTCATCAACATCAGTCTCCGGTTCCTCTCCTTTACGGCGGGTATCGTCTTTAATAAATGTCACTCTTGTTCCATCAGCATGAACAAAACTTGTATTCAGGATTCCTCCTAAAAATAAAGTTAGCCCGACTATCACAGAACCAAAAATCTTTCCGAGTTTACGTAATGCATAGCGCTTATTGGTATTAGATTTTGCCATTACATCCTCCTTCTAAAAGTTACTACTTAGTATAGCATATTTTCTGGCAAATGTTAAACAATATGTTTCATACATCAAACAAACTTAAAATGATATATTAATTATTGAACTAACACTTTAACTATATCGTAATCAATCTCATATATAAAGGATTGCAGACATCTTATCTAAATACATGCTAATATATTTAGATACAAACATTCCAACTTGATAACTTTCACTCATCTTTCATCATTCCTTATACAACTATGCAGTATAAATAGAATAGTTTGCGCATCAGAATGAGACTATTTTAATGTTAGATATTTTGATAAAAAAACATAAATAAAATTGGTGGAATTTAATTCCCTAACTCGATAGAGGATTCTATTTTAAATTTAACAACAGCTAGGATTACACTATAAAAAGCACATTACCGCCTGTTCGGCTGGAGAATCTAGTCGATTAGCTCCCTCTTAGTTACAAGCTTAAAGCGATTTTTTAACTAATACTAAACCAGATTAAAGAAGGAACTAGAACATCTGTCTTGTACTAATCAATATGCTATTTTAAAGTTGCAAATAAACTTAGAATGCCATTTATTATATTTACAATAAATAGTTGACTTCGATAGAAACAGAAAATAGAATTCAACATTCTTCCCTACTTATCTGATAATAAATAAGATCCGCAAGATAGCCTTTTCTCTCTACACCATTAACTATCGTTTGTAGATAGGACATTCCAGCCTTCTCCATGACACGACCTGAAGCTGGGTTGAGACTGGCATATCGAGCTTTGACTTTTTGAAATCCTACTTGAGTAAAACAAAAGTCCAAGACAGCTTTTAAGGCCTCTGTCATAAGACCACGACCCCAATAGTTTTTTCCTAAAATATAGCCAATTTCACAAGAAGAATTGTTCTCATCTATTGCAACGATGCTGATATCTCCTATCACTTGCTCTGGGTTCTCTTTGAGACAAATGGCCCATTTGTAATAGTTAGGATTGGTATAGGAGGCAACCCAATTTCGAATGGAGTTTCGAGTGACCTCGACATCAGGATGGGGATCCCAGGTAACATAGGTCAGATTCTCAGCGGATGAAGCCCAATTTTGAAACATAGCTTCTGAATCACTCTCCACAAATCTTCTTAAAATCAAACGTTCTGTCTGTAATATTTGCGTACCGATAGCTTTCATGATGCTACCTCACTTCCTTATTTCTATGCTCGTAGTAAAAAGGCTCAACTCAGTAACAGCTAGAAAACGAGTTTGTCTTCTAATTTCTTGACGCAGTCGCTGCCTGGTTTGAAATGCGCTCTAGCAAGCTTTTTCAAACCTAGTCATCGTTGCAGGGGTAAGACGATGAAATCGAACTCTTCGAGTTACCGAATCTGCCTCATTTTCTTATTTCTAAACTCGGGGTTCAAGATCCCCCAGACCTTCTCTCACTTTCTTATTTCAAGGTGAGAGGCTGAAAACCTCCACTGGAGGTTTTTCTTGCTTTTTAATTTCAGGGCAAGAAGCTAAAAAGGTTCCCCGAACCTTTTTACTCCCAAAAGTCATCAAATACGGTGATGGGTAGGTGGCGTTTATGTTGGCCTTTGTGCCACCAGTTTTCGATTCTTGCTTGGGCTTCTGGGCTGATTGTTTTGCCTTCTAGGTAGTCGTCAATCTCTTCATAAGTGACTCCGAGGGCTACTTCGTCAGCTAGACCTGGTTTATCTTCTTCTAGGTCTGCTGTTGGGATTTTTTCATAAAGGGCTGGGTCTGCACCAAGTTCCTTCAAGAGTTGTTTTCCTTGACGTTTATTGAGGCGATAAAGAGGGAGAATATCTGCACCACCGTCACCAAACTTGGTAAAGAAACCTGTGATATTTTCCGCGGCGTGGTCTGTCCCAATGACCGCTCCACTATGGGCACCCGCAAGGGCATATTGGGCAATCATACGACTACGAGCCTTGATATTGCCCTTGTTAAAATCTGAAACAGGACTACCTGTCGCTTCAACAGCAGCTGTCATAGCGTCAGCTGATTCCTTAATATTGACGACTAAACTGACATCTGGCTGGATGAAGTCTAGGGCTTTTTGAGCGTCTGCTTCATCGGCTTGTACTCCATAAGGCAGGCGGACAGCGATAAATTTGTAGCTGTCGTCTCCCGTTTCTGCTCGCAGTTCTTCCATAGCTAGTTGAGCCAAACGACCTGCCAAAGTCGAGTCCTGCCCTCCAGAAATCCCTAGCACAAAAGTTTTAAGAAAGGGATGTTTTTTCAGGTATCTTTTTAAGAAATCAATAGAACGACGGATTTCTTCCTGGGCATCAATCACTGGTTTGACACCCAGCTCTTGGATAATCGTTTCTTGCAAACTCATTCTTCTTCTCCTTCACCGAGGGCTTCCTTACGCATTTTGTCAATCAAGTCCATCTTGTCTTGCCACACATCACGCGCCAAATCCACTGGATAGTGCTGCGGATTGAGTACACGCTTGTACTCATCCCAAAGCTTGTCAAATTCCTTACGAGCATAATCCTGAATCTCAGTCAAGCTAGGCAAGTTATAAATCAATTTCCCGTCTTTGAAAATATCCACCAAGAGAGGAACAGCATCAAAATTACGAACGGTCTTCTTGATGTATGTGTAAGTCGGATGGAACATCTTGATTTCAGTCATGCTGGCAACATCTACGCCGTCATAAGTGATGTAATCACCCTCTGACTTGCCTTTTTCACGACTGGTAATGCGCCACACCTGCTTCTTACCTGGCGTAGACACTTTTTCCGCATTATTAGACAGTTTGATAGTATTACGCATCTTACCATTTTCATCTTCAATCGCAACAATCTTATAAACCGCCCCAAGAGCTGGTTGGTCATAGGCTGTAATCAGCTTAGTTCCCACACCCCAGACATCAATCTTGGCCTTTTGCATCTTGAGGTTGAGGATAGTATTTTCATCTAGGTCATTTGAAGCATAAATCTTAGCTTCTGTAAAGCCAGCCTCGTCCAATTGCTGACGGACTTTCTTAGAAATGTAGGCAATATCCCCAGAGTCAATCCGCACACCCATAAAGTTAATCTGATCACCCAGCTCACGCGCCACCTGAATGGCAGCTGGTACACCGATGCGAAGGGTGTCATAGGTATCCACAAGAAAGACACAATTTTTGTGGGTCGCAGCGTAAGCCTTGAAAGCTTCATAGTCATTGCCATAAACCTGTACCAAGGCATGGGCATGGGTTCCCAAAACAGGAATGTCAAAGAGCTTACCCGCACGCACGTTGCTGGTTCCATTGGCGCCACCAATCACCGCTGCGCGTGTTCCCCAGATGGCCGCATCCATTTCTTGAGCCCGACGTGTCCCAAACTCCATCAAGGGTTCATCTTCGATAACCGAACGAATACGAGCTGCCTTGGTCGCTACCAAGGTCTGGTAGTTGACGATGTTCAAAAGAGCCGTTTCGACCAACTGACATTGGGCTAGAGGGCCTTCCACCTGCACAATAGGCTCATTAGCAAAAACCAAGTCCCCTTCTTGGGCAGAACGAACGGCCAACTCCAACTTGAAATTGCGAAGATAGTCCAAGAATGCCCCATGATAGCCTAGCGACTCCAAATAGGCAATATCACTATCTGAAAAACACAAGTCTTCAAGATAATTCACAATTCTTTCCAAACCTGCAAAAACCGCATAGCCGTTCTTAAAAGGCTGTTGACGGAAATACACCTCAAAGACCGCCTTCTTATTGTGAATCCCTTGGTCAAAGTAAACCTGCATCATGTTGATCTGGTACAAGTCCGTGTGCAATGTCAAACTATCATCTGGATACATACTTTTCCTACTTCCTTAGCTAGAAACCCATGAAAATTTTCAAGAACTTTCATGTATTCCAATAAATTAGTACTATTATATCACATTTTAGCTGGATTGAGAAAAGAGTAACAAGCTATTCACCACTCTCCAATTCATCCATATCTTGTTCAAACTTTTTCTGAGCCCATTCTCCATAGCTCTTCAGACCGAGATTGCCAATAAAGACCCAGGGAAGGTAAATGACATAAGTAATTGCCCAAGCAGACAGGTATTTAACGTTCAAAGGATTGTGCTGATAAATTTCTATGTTGAATTGATAATTCTGCAACATCAAAAGAGCCGTAATCGCCAAGGTTAGGAAAAAACAACCCAAAATCGTAAAATGAAAACGACTATAGTAGGTCACTCCCAGATAACGGGCACGATTGAAAAAGAAGAAAATTCCTACTATCAGAATATAGACTAGAAAATTCGGATTAAAAAGAGAGGGAGCTAATACAGCCACCAAATAGCTTAGAAGCACAAGCCCAATGAAGAGGGTAAAGAATTCTGCCCCAGCTTTATTGATTAGTTGTTCTTCTCTTTCGTCAAGTAATTGATAATGAATGAATTTATTTACCATCTTCTTCCTCCCAAAATAGTTGGTCTAGGGTTTTCCCTAAACATCTGCAAATGGACTGGCAGAGCGAGAGACTGGGATTGTATTTCCCCGCCTCTATCAAACCAATAGTCTGGCGCGTCACCCCCACAGCCTCTGCCAGTTGACCTTGAGTTAAATCAAGCTCTACACGAGCTAATTTTAATTTTAAATTTTTAGCCACCGGCGTCCTCCTTATAGTTTTAATACTCATCTACTCTTAAAAAATCCAAAACCAACACAAGCTGTCAACTATTTATTATAACCCCATTAATTAGCACTCCAGTATTATCTTCAGCCGAAAATCAGTATTTTAGGTTGTTTGAAATAAACTTCCTAGTTTACTCTTTTATTTTTATTTAGTATTAGCTTTAGTAGGATCTTTTAAACGAGTTTTTATTGCTTATATTTCTTGTTTAGTTTAGTTGGTTTCATATCACTATTATATAATGCTTTTGGAAATGAGCCTAGTATAAGTCAAAAACGTGTTGAATAGTGAAAGCAGGAGCATACCAAGATGACTGATTTTTTTATTGTATTTTAGGTATGCAAAATAATACTAAATGAAACTAAAATGAATACTTCTTGCTTTTCTTAAGAGTGAAAAAGTACAATAAAATGATTGTAGTGATTACCACAAGATACTGACTAATAGACATCGTATTTGAAGCCACAAATACAGGTAAAGAATAAAAAGGAAGAAGTTCAATTGCTTTGATAAACAAATCATTACTAGTATTCATCATCATCGTATTTAATATATTAGGGATAAAGAGTAGTAAAGCTACTAAAATACCAAATACCAAGCCACTTTTCAATTTGTATAAATAGAAAATGTAAGATAATAGAAAATAAAACAGGACTAACAAAATTGTATTGACTACAATAGCTACTATAAAATCTAATCCTAAATCACCTGGAATACCCAATTTACTTACTATGACTAGTAACACAATGCCATTCAAAGCATAAATAATGGAAACTGAGATGGCATATAGAAAATTAGACAAGACGTAAATCATCCGATTCTTCTGTTGATTATAAAACAAACTTACCGTATTGTGGGAAAAATCTCTACTAATGACTCGATTAGCATGTATAACAGCCATTAACATACCGAGCATAGCATAAAAGTTTGAAATATGCTTAATACCAAGCGATGTCCCTTGAGTCTTTAGAATAAAGAATGTAACCAATATCGGCGGTATAAACGAGATAAGCAAACCGAGATATATTACGCCTGATGAATATAAATTTCTTATATTTTCCTTAAGAAAATTCAATTTATTTAATTTCATGATGATAACCTTCCTTTATTTTGAACGATTTAGATAAATATCTTTAAGCGTCTCTTTTTTAGTTTCAAAATCAACTACTTTAATAGAGTTTTCGTTAAAAAATTTAAAAAGCTCACTACTTTGAATATTCCCAGACATAGTAATTCTCAGTCCCTCTTCCTGAACAATATCCCCAAATTCTTGTTTGGTAATGAAAATGTCTCTATCTGTAGCTGATGAAAAAGCTATCTCAAACAAGAAATTATGACTATCTTTTCCTACTTTTTGAAATGTCAAAAGCCCGTTCTCCAAGAAAAAAACCCTCTCACAAATTTCTTCAATATCTTCTAATTTATGACTCGATATTAAAATTCCCACATTTTCATGTAAAGCTAAATTTTTTAGAACCGATAAAACTATTTGTGATGATTCAATATCTAAACCATTAGTCGGTTCATCTAAAATCAATATATCAGGTTCCGTAACGAGAGTTAGAAGCAAAGCTAATTTTTGTTTTGTACCCAAAGAATAGGTCTTTACTTTTTTATTAATAGACTGAGTCAAATCTAACTCTTGAATCAAACTTCTAAATCTTTCTTGATTGTAGTCAACACCATATAAATTTGACAAATATTTTAAATTCTCTAAACCTGTTTTAGATAAAAATAATTTTGGTTCTTCGATTAAATACCCAACATTATCACTGCTTATAATATTACCTGAAGTCGGTTGATTATTCTGAACAAGAATTTTCATCAACGTACTCTTACCAACTCCATTTCTCCCTACTAGACCAACAATTTCACCCTTGTTAAGTGCAAAATTTATATCTTTGAGAATGATTGAATGACCATAATGCTTACTTACATTTATAACTTCCATTTTTTATTCCTCCATCAATATTCATGGTTTGCTCTTTGATTCTTATTGAGTTTAAAAAGTTGCGCCTCTTTTTAACAACATTATATCATATATCTAACTTAATGCAATATATAAATGTCATTTTGTAAGATTTTATTAGCAAAAAAACTCTCTACCATAAAAAATAGAGAGTGTTAAGTTTAAATATAGGATTTCAAAATATCGATGATATCCCTTCTTTGTTTAATTTAATATGCTTTGATACCTAAGCTTCGACTTTATCACTTAAAAAATAAAAAAGGACAGCTAATCCCTTGCGCATCAAGGGATTTCGCCATTCTTTAATCTCGTTTAAGTGTTGTATATGGAGCTTTGCATAATTTTTTAACACTAAACAACTACATTAAGCTCGAACTGTGACACTGGTTCCATCTTCCTTATAAAGATTGATGAGACCCTCTTTAAGAGCTCGAACCATGTCTCCAGCTTGAACAGGTTGTGGGACTTTAATAGTCAAGAGTTCCATTGGATTTGGAGCACGGTCGATTTTATTGCCTTTGGCATCGTGAAGATCCTCAATATAGGTTTCAATTTGAAGATACATGGACTTCGATTGAGGATTACAAAGAATTTTTATCTGTAAGATTAGAAGAATGCAAAAGAGTGCTAAAAAATAGTGGCAGTATTTTCGTTCATTGTGATAAAATTGCAAATCATCATATTAGATTAATTTTAGATAATATCTTTGGAGCAGATATGTTTCAAAGCGAAATTATATGGAACTATAAACGGTGGTCTAATTCAAAAAAGGGATTATTGAACAATCATCAAAACATTTACTTTTATTCAAAGTCAAAAGATTTTAAATTTAATACAATTTTTACAGAGTATTCTTCTACTACAAATATCGACCAAATACTAGTGGAACGAAAACGAGATGGAAACTCTAAAACTATATATAAGGTTGATAATAATGGTAACTATATTCTGGCAAAAGAGAAAAATGGAGTTCCCCTTTCAGATGTTTGGAATATACCATTTCTTAATCCAAAAGCTAAAGAAAGAGTAGGTTATCCTACACAAAAACCTATTCTGTTATTAGAACAAATTATAAAGATTGCTACTGATAAAAATGATATAGTTTTAGACCCGTTCTGTGGAAGTAGAACTACTTTAGTAGCCTCCAAGATTTTGAATAGAAATTATATGGGGATTGATTTATCTGAGGAAGCTATCAATATAACTCAGCAACGTCTGGAAAATGTTATAAAAACAAGTTCAAATTTATTGAATAAAGGAATCGAAGCATATAGAACCAAAACTGAGGAAGAGGAAAACATTCTTAAATTATTACAGGCAAAAATTGTTCAAAGAAATAAAGGAATTGATGGTTTTTTACCTAAACATTTTCAAAAAAACCGATACCTATAAAAATTCAAAAAAATAATGAATGTCTGAATGAAAGTATCTCTTTATTACAGAATGCTATAAACTCCAAAAAACTTGATTTTGGAGTAGTTATAAAAACTCATTCAGATAATTTATTATTTGATTTTGATACGATTCCTGAAAATATAATAGTAATTGACCATTTTGAACTTACAATCGAAAAATGGTTAAGTAAAAGTCAACAGTTACTATAGTTTGCAAATTATTTACAGAAAGAACAAAAAATGCTCTGAAACACTGATTTCAAAGCATTTTTTATTAGTTTAAAATTACTCCCACTCAACTGTTGCAGGTGGTTTACTTGTAATATCGTAGACGATACGGTTAACATGATCCACTTCATTTACGATACGTACTGAGATTTTTTGAAGGACATCCCAAGGAATTTTGGCAAAGTCCGCAGTCATACCATCAATAGAGGTAATAGCACGGATTGCAATCGTGTAGTCATATGTACGACCGTCACCCATAACCCCAACTGAACGAACGCCTGTGTTAACTGTGAAGTATTGCCAGATATCGCGGTCAAGACCAGCTTTAGCAATTTCTTCACGAAGAATAGCGTCCGACTCACGAACAGTTTCTAGCTTTTCTTCAGTGATTTCACCCATGACACGGATCGCAAGTCCTGGTCCTGGGAATGGTTGGCGCCATACGATATGGTCTGGCATACCAAGCTCTGTACCAAGGGCACGAACTTCGTCCTTGTAAAGAGTATTCAATGGTTCAATCAGCTCAAATTGCATGTCTTCTGGAAGACCACCAACATTGTGGTGTGACTTGATAGTTTGAGCTGTATCCGTACCAGACTCGATCACGTCGGTATAAAGAGTTCCTTGAGCAAGGAATTTCACATCTTTGAGCTTGCTTGCTTCGTCATCGAATACATAGACAAACTCGTTACCGATGATTTTACGTTTTTGTTCAGGGTCAGAAACGCCAGCAAGTTTGTCAAGGAAACGTTTAGCAGCGTCTGCTTTGACGATATTCAAACCAAACTTACCACCAAGCATATCCATAACCTGATCTGCTTCACCTTTACGAAGAAGACCGTGATCCACGAAGATACAGATCAATTGATCGCCAATCGCTTTTTGGAGAAGAACTCCAACAACTGAAGAGTCAACACCACCTGATAGACCAAGAAGAACACGTTTATCACCGACGGTTTCACGAATTTTTTGGATTTGCATATCAATGAAGTTATCCATTGACCAGTCGCCTTTAGCCTTACAGATGTTAAGGGCAAAGTTACGAAGGATATCATTTCCGTATACAGAATGACGAACTTCTGGGTGGAACTGGATACCGTAAATGTGTTTATCTGGGTTTTCAATGGCTGCATATGGACAGTCAGCTGAAGTTCCAGTACGAACAAAAGCAGCAGGAATCTCAGTAACTGCATCACCATGGCTCATCAATACAGTTTGTTCATCAGGTGTTGATTCAAAAAGAGATGATGGTGTGTGTGTTAGGGTTGATTGACCGTATTCACGATTTCCAGCATCACCTGCAGGAACAACTTTTCCTCCAAGTTTATGGGTTAATAATTGCATACCATAACAGATTCCCAAAATAGGAATTCCGAGTTCGAAGATTTCTGGGTCAATATCGAATGAACCATCTTCGTATACAGAGTTTGGACCACCTGATAGAATAATTCCTACAGGATTGATTTCACGAACTTCAGCAGCTGAAATTTTATGGCTTTTTAGTTCTGAAAAAACACCAATCTCACGGATACGGCGTGAAATCAGCTGGTTGTATTGGCTACCATAGTCCAATACGATGATTTTTTCTACATCTTGCAAATCAGTTGAAATGTTGCTCATCTTTTTCCTTTCTCAAAAGAAATATCTTTTTTCAATATTCTATCACAAATAAGGGCGAATTACCAACTAAACAAGGCGAAGATTGACTTTTTCTAGTTTATTGGGGTACAATAGAGAAAAGATAGAAATGAAGTGAAAACATGCTACCAGCTTATATGAAAATCCACGATCAGATTAAAAAGGATATTGACGAGCACCGTTGGTCCATTGGTGAGAGGCTTCCCAGTGAAAGAGATTTAGCAGAGCAGTTTTCGGTCAGCCGCATGACCCTCCGCCAAGCCGTATCTCTATTGGTTGAAGAAGGTGTCTTAGAGCGCAGAGTTGGAAGTGGCACCTTTGTGTCCAGTACTCGGGTACAAGAAAAGATGCGAGGGACAACCAGTTTTACTGAAATTGTTAAGTCCCAAGGTAAAGTACCCTCTAGCCAGCTCATTTCCTACAGAAAAACCATTCCCAATGAGCAGGAAGTTGCCAAGCTAGGAATTTCTCCTACCGAAAATATTATCCGAATGGAGCGGGTCCGCTATGCCGACAAAGTTCCTCTGGTTTATGAAGTTGCTTCTATTCCTGAAAAATTCATTAAGGACTTTAAAAAAGAAGAAATCACTAGTCATTTCTTCCAAACACTGCAAAAACATGGCTACCGTATTGGTAAATCACATCAGACCATCTATGCTCGCCTTGCTAAGGAAAAAATCGCCCACTATTTAGAAGTTGAAAAAGGACATGCTATTCTTGGTCTGACTCAGGTTTCCTACCTAGAAGATGGTACTGCTTTTGAATACGTAAAAAGTCAATATGTAGGCGAACGTTTTGAATTTTATCTTGAAAACAATTAATACTCTTCGAAA
>NZ_VMLS01000056.1:3949-6861 GCF_013276805.1 Streptococcus sp. 1449 | reverse complement strand
CTAGACTTGAAGCGTTTAAGTCGCAGACTAGGAGTGCTCAGACGGCTTTGTCGGGTGATTTGAATCTTCTAAAGCAGACAGTTACCAATGATATAAGCTCCAAGCAAAGGCAACTTAAAACTGACATTTCCAAACAAGTTCAAGCTCTCGGTCAGATAAAGAATGACTTGGCTGGAGTCAGAAGCTCTCAGGCAAGATATGAAGAGACGACTAAAGGCAGGCTAACTGCACTGACGAACAGAATGGAAGGGAAAGCTAACAAATCAGAAGTCAGGCAAACAGCAGAGACTCTGACGAGTCAGATAGACCGTATACAAGAAGAGAGCTCTACTCGTATTTCAACAATGACCTCTCGTTTTAATCAGCGCGCTGATGCGCTTGATGCTGGAGTGAGGCGTTTGACTGAAGGTCTCAGAACCAAAGCGGATATCAGCTCCCTCAACGTGACTGCTGAGAATATTAGGCAGTCTGTGAGGAGGTTAGAAAGAGATACCCAGAGCCAACTAAATCAGAAGCTTAGTACGGCTGAATTTGAGGTGCAGGCTGGCTCTATCCGCCAGGAAATCCTGAACGCAACCAAGGACAAGGCAGATAAGACCTTAGTTGTGACTGAAGCTGGAAAATTGCGAGAAGAATTTTCAAATATGCAAGTTGGTGGTCGGAACTATTATCGTGATTCCGAGAAAATTCAACAGTCTCGTTTTGGTTTTGTGTTTGATAATCTAGATCCCTATCTTTCAAAGTCCGATATTGGGACAACTTGGACTCTCTCGTTTGATTGTAAACTCGATGAAGTTGATGGTTCTTTTCCTTTCCATATGTCGCATGGTGGGGCGAATGGCTTTGGTATAGAGGGACGAAAAGAGTTCACTGCGACTAGGGAGTGGCAGCGATTTAGGCTTACAGGTCCGGTATTTTTTAAAGAGGATGCGCCCTCTGAATCCAAGCTACAGATGACCCTATTCAATTCAGATTTAGGATACGGAGGAACTCTTTTCATTCGTAGGATTAAACTTGAAAAAGGTACCCTAGCGACAGACTGGAGTCCAGCGCTTGAAGACACCAATGGTCTCATCACACAAGCTAAGGCTAGCTTTGAGCGAACAGCGCAGGAATTGCGAACGGATTTGTCGGCTGTTCAGGCCTATGTTACTCAAGATGGTCAAAGACAGGAAAGCTTACAGCGCTATACTCGTGAGGAGAGCGCGAGACAAGCAAGAGCAGTTCGTGAGCAGATATCCAGAGATTATGTAGGGAAATCAAGCTATCAAGAAGACGTGGAGGGGATTCATCGGAGAATTGAAGGAGTTAAAACGAGTGCGAATAGAGAAATAACTAGCCAAATAGCTAGCTATCGTCAATCTGCCGACGGGACATTTAGGGATATTTCAAGCCAAATAACAACTTATAAGCAGGATATGACCAGGAACATTGCGAACCTATCCCATCAACTGGCAGGTAAGGTAGAGACTACTGACTTCCAGCGTGTTAAGGAAACCAGTGAACTTTACGAGCGGATTTTGGGCAATACTGAAAATGGAATTGCGGATAAGGTTGCTCGCATGGCTATGACCAATCAACTGTTTCAGGTTGAGGTTGGGAAATATAGTGTAAGCGGCCCTAACCTCATTAAGAATAGTGATTTTAAAAATGATACGAATAAATGGGGCTCAACTCAAAATTTAGGAAGATTGGTTAAGCATAGCTTTTATCACAACGGGCAGAAAGACCTTATGCGTTTAAGTAATGCAACTAAAAACAAAAACTTTTTGTCTAGTCACCGTTTTAATCTTGAACGAAATACTGACTATGTACTGAATTTTAGAGGATTTAACAACAGTGCTCTAGCAAGCTATGATGTTTATATTTTGGGACGAAGAGCAGGCGAGAGCGATGGATTCACAATCTTTAAGAAAGTTGTTAGTAGCAAGAAACTATCTACCTCTAGATGCGAAGATGTCTCAGTAACTTTTAATTCCGGAGAAATGGATAATGCTTACATTCGTTTTGAGAACAATGGCTCATCATCAGGAACAGCTGATTTGTATATTACAGAAGTTGACTTGTACAAAGGTTATAAACCTAGAACATGGCAACCACATCCAGAAGATGCAGTCGCAGATGCGAATAAGAAGCTTGAAGCCACGCAAACAAAAATGACTCAACTAGCTGGCTCCTGGTTGGTTCAAAACATCAACAGTGCAGGTGATTTGATTTCGGGTATCAATCTAGGAGCCAATGGTCATAATCGTCTTTCTGGGAAATTAACCCATATAACAGGCGAGACCCTGATTGACAGAGCAGTCATCAAGTCTGCCATGGTTGATAAGTTGAAGACAGCTAATTTTGAATCAGGTTCAGTAACGACAGCTGTTTTAGCTGCCGAAGCGGTCACAGCTGATAAGGTAAAGTTTGATCATGCCTTTATTCGAAAACTTATTGCCAACGACGCCTTTATTGGAGAACTAACTTCTAAACGTATCTTTGCGACTAAGATTGAATCAGTTGTGAATCGCTCGACTTTCTTAGAAGCTTATCAGGGTCAAATAGGAGGGTTTACAATTGGTCGTTTTGCTCAAGGAAGAGGTCGCTGGATTTCTGGTGTCAACCAATTCTCGGTCGGCATGGGAAACGGCGAAGGCGGAAGCTACAATGGCGAAAATACCGCATTTTGGGCGAACTGGGGTTACAATTGGAACAGTCCTGGCCCCAATGCTTGGTATGTGACAACGTTAGGAAACATGCATTGCCGAAACGGAGCAAATTTCCACGGTAGGGTTGACTTTTCGGATAGATCAAGAGTGAATTTTTATAGTCAACCGTCGTTTTCAAATGGAGCAGTGATAAATGGTAGTTTGAGGGTGTCTGGTCGTATCACTTATAGTGGCGGTGAGTGGCTTTACTCACCTATA
>NZ_VMLS01000056.1:2921-3936 GCF_013276805.1 Streptococcus sp. 1449 | reverse complement strand
CTATAAATCAAATATTCAAGACAGTCAAGTATCTGGTCTAGATGTCATCGAAAAGCTGAAGACTTACAGCTATCGTAAAGAATACGATGGCCAAATTGAGGATATCTCATGTGGTATCATGGCTCAGGATGTCCAGAAATATGCCCCTGAAGCATTCTATGAGAATCCTGACGGTGCATATTCATATCGCACATTTGAATTGGTGCCTTACTTAATCAAGGCCATTCAAGAATTAAATCAAAAAATAGAAAAAATGGAGAACAGACATGGATAATCACACAATCGACAAGCTAGTCGCTGAGTCACTCGTCGACCGTTTGGCTGATATCGAATTGAACTATGCGCATTTAAATGTACACCATAGGCTGGCTTTGGCTGAATTACAGGCCTTTAAGGCGGTGCTGGAATATGACCCAGCGCTTAAAGAACTTTTTGACGAAACGCAAGCTAAAATGAAAGGAAATAAGGAATGAATTACGAAGTAGCAATTAATCCCTACTTGAAAGGTGGGGAAAATGTAACAGTTGTCGCAATCAAGATGGAAAACAAGGGGCGCTATTCTTATGAGCAGTGCGAATTGCCAGGTGACCACACACAGGATAGTGAGGACGCCCTTATCCAAGCGGTTTTGGAATTGGTTCGCACCGAACTGGACCCGACTAGTGCCATTGTCAAGAACCAAGAACAATTGGCTAAGACGACGGAAGCGCTGGAGAGAGCCAACCAGCTCATGGATGGCATGCAGAAGGTCAATCTCCAGAATGCTCAGGATATTGAGGATATCTTAGCGCGATTGGAGGAGCTGGAAGCTCAAGGAGAGTCTGACCAGGAGGAGACCGACGAGGACACCCCTCAGGTTACGGACACAGAAAACCAAGCTGAAGAAGCACAACCAACCCCAGCGGTAGAAGATAAGAAAGAAAGCGAGAAAGAAGATGACATTTCTGAAACGACAAACCAAGAGAGCCCTAGTGAAGACAATGGAGGTAGCAGCAATGAGTAAGATTACACTAGA
>NZ_VMLS01000056.1:0-2790 GCF_013276805.1 Streptococcus sp. 1449 | reverse complement strand
CAGGAAAATCGCATGACAGCCATAGAAAAAGACATTGAGAACTTACGCGAATTTCGAATGTCGGCTAACAAAAGACTGGATAACCATGACGAACAAAACAAGGCTATTCTGGTGCTGGCTGAACAGGTCAAATCGCTAGGTGAAGATGTGAGAGAACTGAAAACCTTGATACAAAGTAAACAGTAAAGAAAGAGGTGCAGAATGGTCTGTAATCTCAATATGACCAATCTCGCACAGATTGACGGCGGTCACCTGATTAAGCAAGGGGACTTGGCTTCCACCTTTGGTTTTGCCCTCTTAGACGAAGACTACCAAGTCATCTCCTCTCTGGAAGGGGAGCAGGCGCTGATCAGTCTGACCAAGGAGGGCTACCAGTGGAAGAAGCAGGTAGCTGTTACCAGTCAAGGTGTGAGTTTCCATCTGGACGCTATCTTGCCGATTGGGAGTTATCGCTTGGAAATCACGGCTGGAGGCTATGTTTTCCCTAGTGATAAATCTGTCCATATCAAGATAGTCGCCTCAGATAAGGAATTGGTTACAGAAGAAGTCCATGCTTTAAAAGAGCTGGATATTGCAAAAGAAGTCGAAAAACAGCTTGCAGGTAGAACTGTAGGCGAGAGCCCAGTAGGTCAGGAATTGCCAGACCTGCTCTTTTATTACAATTTAGGAAAGGTGTAACACAAAATGGATACTACAAAATTAACAGCATTCGCACAGGCAGTGGGGGAAGATAACAAAAAGGTAAACGAAGAGCTGAAAACGAAAGTCAGCACGTCTGACATGAACCAAGCAATTACCCGTGCTAAATCCGAGGTTAAGGCTGAAATCTTGGGTGAAGGTACCCCTGAGAATTTGGACACACTGAAAGAAATCGCAGAAAAAATCACAAGTATGGGACAAGATGAAAATAGCGCACTTCTTGGCAAAGTAACTGAAGTCAGCGGACGTGTAGACCAGATTGCCAACCTTGACTTGGTCGCAACCTATAACGCAGCGAAAGCGTGAGTGCTATGAGTAACCTTGAAAATCTAGCAAGAGCAATCGGTGAGGATGTCAAGGCTATCAAAGAAGACTCAGAGCTAAAGGATAGGGAGGTTAAGAAAAGACTGGACACCCTTGAGAGTAGACCGAAAGTCCATCCAGAAACCCTCGTTACAAAAGCGGAGCTGGAAGAGAAAGGCTACTTGACCTCCCACCAAGACTTGTCTACTTATGCCCAAAAATGGGAGTTGTACAATGATATCCCCATCAAGGCTAGGATTTCCGCCTTAGAAAATCGTCCATCATTCGATACGCTGACACCGACTCAACGGGATAGCTTAAAAGGGGATAATGGGCATAGTTTGAATGCCAGCGTTCGTATTGAGGGTTCTTATAAGAATGGCTCTACTAGCCGATTGAATTTGTTTGCGGATGTATTCTACGATGGCGAAGCAGTCACGAGCGGCTATACTCTTGATTATTACTACCGTGGTTTTGGCTATACAAACTGGCGTTCTTTGAGAAATCAGACCCCTGATTCAGCAGGAAAATTTGGCACATGGAGTGCTTCTCAGCGTTCTGGTGGTTGGTTTGAAGTTCGCATTGAAGTGAATTACAGAGGATTGAGAGCCTCTGCTTTTACCCATTTGGATAATGTCAACGATGGTGAACAAGGGCGAAGTGGAGTTCCAGGTCAGAACATTGTCAATCAGAACGGTTCGCAGGCACTCAACTATTGGGCCGGTACGCAAGAGCAGTACGATGCTATTACTACCAAAGACCCTCACACGATTTACGATATTTTTAAGTAGGTGAAGCTATGAGAGATAGAGTAAGAATCATGTTAGGAAGTAGAGAGATTGTCAAGCGCTATATTGGCGATAGGTTGGTGTGGTCGAGTGGACCGTCATTATTATTGGAAGTGTTAAACACAAGAATGTGGCAGTACTGGGGTGGGTACAATATTGATATTAAAGGTAATGATATTAAGGTTGCTGCTATACGATATGTACAACTCAATAATAGCAAATTAATAAGAATTCAGGCTGATATGTATAACCGAGGAGTCATATATCTAACTGGTACAAACTTAAGGGAGTATATAGGTAGCGTTAATGTTAAGTTTTATAGAGAATAGAAAGGGAACAACACATGACACAATTTAACGAACTCATCATTGCCTTTGCGACAGGCTTTTTAGCGGTAGTCGCAGGCAGCATGGTAAAAACAGTAAAAGATTATCTTTTGCGAAAAGGCGGAGAGAAAGCGGTGATTATCGCTGAAATCCTAGCCAAGAACGCAGTTCATGCCGTGGAGCAGGTAGCTCAAGAGACAGGTTTTAAAGGTGATGAAAAGCTTGAACAAGCTCGTGCTAAAATCCGTGCAGAGCTGACCAAATATAAGATCAGCATGACCGATAAGGACTTGGATACCTTTGTGGAGTCCGCAGTGAAGCAGATGAACGACGCTTGGAAAGGACAAGAGTAATGGATATCGATACAAGCAGACTACGTACAGGCTTGCCACAGGTTGGGGTGCAGCCTTACCGACAAGTCCATGCCCACTCAACAGGCAACCGCAACTCAACAGCTCAGAATGAGGCAGACTACCACTACAGAAAGAACCCTGAGCTTGGCTTCTTCTCTCATGTCGTTGGTAACGGTCGTGTCATGCAAGTAGGCCCTGTAAACAAGGGAATGTGGGACGTTGGTGGCGGTTGGAATGCGGAAAGCTATGCGGCAGTTGAATTGATTGAAAGCCATTCAACTACAGAAGAGTTCATGGCTGACTACCGTCTGTATATCGAAC
>NZ_VMLS01000055.1:6109-22251 GCF_013276805.1 Streptococcus sp. 1449 | reverse complement strand
TCATGTTATTATCATGGACAATGCTAGTTTTGATCCCAAGAACATTTTGGATGAACTCTGCATCCAAGATAAACACTTTTTCTTACCTCTACCGCCATATTCACCGGATTTGAATCCTATTGAGCAAGCTTGGGCTATCTTGAAAAAGAAAGTAACAGATTTATTAAGGGAAGTCCCAACTATTTTTGAATGTTTGGAACGCTTTTTTAAAACTAAATGACTATATAACTAGTTTTTCGCAATTTTTGAGACAGAAATGTGATTTTTGTGATAAAGTTCTATCATTACAAGTTCATTTGTGGTAATATGGAATAAATCATTTATGTATCCTTTCAGAAATGTACTGTTTCTCTGAATATAAATGTCTTTTTCTCTTTAACTTAATTTTACAAATTGCTAAAGTCATTTAAGGACAGCTTTTTGAACAGTTGCTAGAAATGTAGAGGTATTGACCATGTATCAAAAATAGCAGAAGAAAAACCAAGTTATAACCAGGAAGAAATCCAGTGGCTACTTGATCATTTGGGAGATCCTTCTCCAGAAATTCGTGATGACCTTGTTTTTACAAGCTTTGCTAGAGGGATTCAGGAAGAGCTATTTACACAGGAACAATTTCATTTCATTGCTGAAGGGATTTCATCTGATGGAGGGTTAGATAAAGATATTGATAAGGTAGGCCTGTCAACCCTTGAACGTTCTTTTAGGGCGCTTATTTATGCAAATCTCTTGTCTGCAGATGCCAACCAGCAATCGATTTTTTATCAGGAATTAAATGCAGGAATTCGTAATGTCCGTTTAAATCAAGGTTTGTATTATCTTTCAAAAGAAAAGGATACAACGGGTTTTTCAAGTCAGTATGGTTGGGTTCATGCTTTTGCACATGGAGCCGATTTACTGACAGAGATGGTTTGTCATCCCAACTTTCCTAAAAACAGAGTTCATGAAGTATTTGATATACTTGGCCAACTATTTAAAAGAGTTTCGATTCGCTTTACAGATGATGAGGATTGGCGTTTAGCAAGAGTGATCTATGAACCTATTTTACAAGGGAAGTTAGCGCAAGAGCAAGTAGCTTCTTGGATAAAAGCTGTTGACTTTCCGATAGAAGAAAGAGAAGATTTTTATAAATTTTCCAACTTAAGAGCCTGTCTGTTGGAAGTCTATGTTCAACTTGACCAGAGAAATAGTTTACAAGATGACTTGAAAGAAGCTATTCAATCTTTTCAATATTAGGTATTGCTAGTAGTTCTATGATTTTCAAAAAATTTCCAATCAATTTTCTTGAAACCCTTTCCCTCTTTTGATAGACTAGTATCTAGTTTTTGAAAAAAAGGAGAAAGAAAATGAAAAAAATTGTTGCTGAGTTAATCGGTACGTTCATGCTTGTGTTCGTCGGAACAGGAGCTGTTGTTTTTGGAAATGGTGTTGAAGGTCTTGGTCACCTAGGGATTGCCGTTGCCTTTGGTCTGGCAATCGTAGTTGCAGCCTACTCAATCGGAACTGTTTCAGGTGCTCACTTGAATCCAGCTGTTTCGATTGCTATGTTTGTTAACAAACGTTTGTCATCTTCAGAGCTTGTCAACTACATCCTTGGACAAGTAGTTGGAGCTTTCTTAGCATCTGCTTCTGTCTTCTTCCTCTTGGCTAACTCAGGTATGTCAACTGCTAGTCTTGGTGAAAATGCCTTGGCAAACGGTGTCACTGTCTTTGGTGGTTTCTTGTTTGAAGTCATCGCAACTTTCTTGTTTGTCTTGGTTATCATGACTGTGACTTCAGCAAGCAAGGGAAATGGCGCGATTGCTGGTTTGGTAATCGGTTTGTCCTTGATGGCGATGATTCTTGTCGGATTGAACATTACTGGGCTTTCAGTAAATCCAGCTCGTAGCTTGGCACCAGCTGTTTTGGTAGGTGGCGCAGCCCTTCAACAAGTTTGGATTTTCATCCTTGCACCAATCGTTGGTGGGGTTCTTGCAGCCCTCGTTGCAAAAAACTTCCTTGGAACAGAAGAATAATTGAAAAACAAAAAGCCTTGCTCCTCATCTTGAGGAACAGGGCTTTTTCGTATGATAATCTTCGAAAATCTCTTCAAACCACGTCAGATTCATTTACAACCTCAAAGCAGTGCTTTGAGCAAGCTGAGGCTAGCTTCCTAGTTTGCTTTTTGATTTTCATTGAGTATGAGTTTAACGGTTGTCAATTTTCTCTGGATAAAGGTCGTGTTGGAAGAGGCGTTGTTCTGCCAAGCCTTCATACTTAGTTCCTAGCTTACCGTAGTTGTAGTAGGGGTCGATTGAGATGCCACCGCGCGGAGTGAATTTTCCCCAAACCTCCAAATAGCGAGGGTCTAGCAAGTTGACCAAGTCTTTTCCGATGGTGTTGATACAGTTTTCGTGGAAATCTCCGTGATTTCGGTAACTAAAGAGGTAGAGTTTGAGGGATTTTGACTCGACACAGAGCTTGTCAGGGATGTAGGAAATATAAATCGTCGCAAAGTCTGGCTGAGCAGTGATTGGGCAAAGGGAGGTAAATTCAGGACAGTTAAATTTGATAAAATAGTCATTTTCTACATGACGATTGTCAAAGGATTCCAGGACTTCTGGTTGATATTCGAAAATGTAGTTGGTTTCTTTGTTGCCCAGTAGGCTTAGGTTTTTCATTTCTTCTTGTTGTGACATGATTTTTTCTTTCTAATTTAAACACCACGTTGGTTATCGTAGAGGAGGGTATGGAGTTGAGGAAGGACGCGGACATTGCCCCAGCTATCGTCGGCAGCGATGCGTTCCCAGAGTTCTTTGAGACGGTCCAGTTGATCTTGGATAATATTGCCTGTGGCCTTGGGCTCAGGATTTCCAGCCGATAAGAAGAGGACATCTGGTTGGTAGCGCTCTTGAATCCCTTTGGCAAAGGCCAAATCGGCATCGTCAAAGACAGGGATTTTAAAGGTGACCTTGTCTGGCTCTAGTTGGGAAACGATAAAGTCCAAGGTTTCAAAGTTGACTTCCATCTTGGATGAAGGAGGTTTGGGGCTCAGAGTGACCTGGTCGATGTCTTTCAACCAATTTTGCCAGCGAGAACCTTGAGTTTCAACAGCCAGAGTGACACCACGTTCCTTGAGTTTGGTTACTAGCTCAGCCATGTTGGTTGCTAGGATGGCAGGATTTCCCCCAGATAGGGTGACGTAGTCGTAGCTTCCTAGTTTGTCTAATTCAGCAATGACCTCGTCAGCTGTCATACGAGTTGGTTTTTCAGAGCCATCCCAAGTAAAGGCAGAGTCGCACCAGTCGCAGTGGTAGTCGCAACCAGCAGTGCGGACAAACATGGTTTTCTGCCCGATTGCACGGCCTTCGCCTTGAAAGGTTGGGCCAAAAATTTCTAGAACTGGTAGTTTGAGGACACGTTCCCTAGTCATCTAACCACTCCCGTCTAAACTCCGCAAAGGCAGTCGGAGTCTCATAGAGGCGAACGTATTCCAAACGGAGACCACGTTCGTCTGGTAACTCTTGACTCATGGTTTGGAAAATCCAGTAAACCATATTTTCAGCAGTCGTGTTCATATAGGGAAGAGTTTCATTGAGATAGCGATGATCCAAGTGGGGCTCTAAGTAGTTCTTGTATATAGCTTTGATGTCTCCGAAATCGTAGGTCATGCCCCGTTCATCTAAAAATCCACTGACAGCAATCTGCAGATGATAGGTGTGGCCGTGCAGGGACTTGCATTTTCCCTCATAGTGAAAGAGGTGATGGGCAGCATCGAAGGTAAATTCTTTTGATACCAAGGTTCTGTGTGGATTGTAGACAAGAGACTCCCCAGTTTCTCGTTTGATTTCTTTGGGTGCAAAAAACATTAGGCTTCTCCTTTCTGTGAGAGATAAACATCTAAACCATGTTGACGTAGGTGGCAGGCTGGACAATCTCCACAGCCACTTCCGATAATCCCGTTGTAGCAGGTTAAGGTCTTTTCACGAACATAGTCAAAGGCACCGAGTTGGTCGGCTAATTCCCAAGTTTCAGCCTTGTCTAGCCACATGAGAGGTGTTTGGATAACGAAGTCGTAATCCATGGCAAGGTTGAGGGTAACATTAAGGGATTTGACAAAGACATCTCGACAATCGGGGTAGCCTGAGAAGTCTGTCTCGCAGACACCTGTCACGATATCTTTAATACCTCGTTGCTTAGCAAGGACTGCCGCAAAGGACAGAAAGAGGTGGTTGCGACCGTCAACGAAGGTATTGGGAACCTCTCCCTCTTTTTGCTCGATTTCCATATCAGAGGTCAGGGCATTTTCAGTGATTTGCCCCAGCAGAGACATATCTAGGATATGATGACGAATCCCCTGTTCCTTAGCGATTTCTCTAGCAACTTGAATTTCGAGGTGATGGCGTTGGCCGTAGGCAAAGGTAACGGCTTCGACCGTTTCATAGTGTTCTTTAGCCCAAAAGAGGCAGGTTGTAGAATCTTGACCGCCACTAAAGACGACCAAGGCTGATTGACGTTTCATAGTACTCCTTCCAAAATGGGAAATGTTTAGAGCACGCAAAAAGCTCCCATGAGGGAGCTAAAAAATACCAAATCGAGGTTTTTTTTAGCGATGGCGTGTCCCAAACATCGTGATATTCTACCTATAGTCTAGCATATTTTTTGAAAAATGGCAAAGGGCAAGAAAAAAGAGACCAAAGCAAGTACTTGGTCTCTCGTGTGATTAGCTCAATTCAGTAACGATGGCCTTGATTTGTTCTGCTGTGTGAACACCAGCAACTTGTTTGACCACTTGGCCGTCTTTTTTGAAGAGAAGAGTTGGGATAGACATGATTCCAAAAGCACGAGCTGTGTTTGGATTTTCATCAACGTCCATTTTAACGATTTTCAAAACATCTTCTGAAAGTTCTTCAGACAATTTATCCAAGATTGGGCCTTGCATACGACATGGACCACACCAAGTTGCCCAGAAGTCTACTAAGACCAAACCGTCTTTTGTTTCTTGTTCGAATGTTGCATCTGTAATTGCTTTTGCCATTGTATTTCTCCTTTTTTAGTTATATTGGCTTAAATCTTGTTTCTTGAGATAGAAGAAGATATCTCCATAAGTCCCATGGTAGTCCAAATCATGACCGTTGTAGGTTAATTTTTGGACAGGGTAGTAGTCTGCGACGCCGATAAGGCAAGCTTGTTGCGAACGATCAAAGTCATCATAAGATTCGAAAGTTACAGTTCTTTCGTTCTTGCTGGCATCTAGATAGGTAATTTCAATCATTTTAAAAACTCCTTTGTTTAATGATGATTTTATTTTACTCCTTGTAAAAGAGAATGTCAAGGAAAATGATTGCGCACGCAACTTTTTCTAAAATCATCTTAAATCAAGAAGTCTAAACTAGTTTCCAAGCTTGCTTCGACAGCCTTTTGTAGCGAGGCAAGTGTCTTTTGTCCATCACTTGTCAGGCAGATAAAACTAGAGCGTCGATCTTGATGGCAACACATGCGACTAAGTAGACCGCAATTTTTAGCTTCCAAGCGAGCCACCATCCGAGAAACAGCGCTCGGGCTCAGATGAAGTTTATCTGGCAGGTCAATCTGGCGTAGAGATTTTTCTTGAGCCAAGTCCAGATAGTAGAGCAGGTAGAACTCTTTCAAGGTCAGACTTTGCTCGCTCTGCTGGGCAATAGTCTCTTCCAAGAGACTTTCAATTTCTTTCTGACGCCGATTGAAGTCAAACCATTTTTCCAAGTAGGTCATAGTATCTCCTTTCTTTTTAGAGTTGTAAATAGAAGAGAGTCCATTCATGGACAATCTCTGTATCACAAGATGATTGCGCATGCAATAATTATACTACTTTTCAAGAATGCTGGCAAGTTCTGTTTTTTAGTGGTTTTCTTTTTTACTGTCCATATTTTTGTAAAAATCAACTTTTACTTGGATGAAGGTTTTGGCTTCACGTAGGAGTTGAAGAAGGGTAGCGCGGGTTTCAAATTCTTCTCTTGTCTTGGGCAGACTGCGGTTTCGGAAGACTTCCAGATAGCGTTCGATTTCATCTAGCAAATCAGAAGCAGGATTGGTCTGGCTCAGTTGACCTGCAATTTTTGAAAAGAGTTGAGCCAAAATCAGGCTCTCACTGGCAGCTAGGTGACAGGTGTTGATTTGCTGGGCCATATTTCGCAGGATACGACTTTGTAGCTGTCTCATCTCAAAGTAGTGAATATGGTAATCAGTCTGGTGAAAGAGGTGGTCTGAGTGATCCAAATAGACCAGTCTGAGGGCTTCTTCCAAAAGGGTGTCCAATTCTTCCACCAGCTGTGCTCGGTTGCGTCCATCCCCTCTGGATAAATAATATTTGAAGCGTAGGAGGATGTCTTTTAACTTTTCTTCTACCAATGTGTGGTAGTGATGAATTTCCTCTTCTCGTGAAGGCATGTAGAGATTGACCAGTAAAGCAAATCCTGTACCGATAGCAAAGAGAAAGAATTCATTGACTAGAAGGTCTGGAGAGGTTGACTCTTGTACCAAGAGATGGCTAACCAAAACAGTGCTTGGTGTGATGCCAATTTCCCAGCCCATCTTGTAAGCTAGAGGCACATAGAAGGCAAGATAGAGACCAAGGCTCCAGATATGAAATCCGCTCAAGTGAAAAGCTAGAACACCGATAGCCAGAGCTAGGAGCATGGAAAAGAGGCGATTGCGAGCCAGTTTTAAAGTACTTCTACGCGTATCAGATAGGCTCAAGAGAGCGATAATTCCAGCCGAAATTGCTGAGGAAAGATTGAGAAAATAAGCAAGAAAACAGGCAAGACAGGTAGCTAAGATGAGCTTGGTCGTACGTTGGCTAATAGACATAAGAGTTTCCTAATAAGTTAGAATAAAAGCGTAAAAGACAAGACCTGAGCAGGCTTGCCTTTATGAGTTATTTTTTACGGGCTGCTGTGTATTCGGCAACGGCAGTAAAGAGGACGTCTGTAGAAGAGTTAAGGGCTGTTTCACATGAGTCTTGGATGACCCCAATCACAAATCCAACCCCAACAACTTGCATGGCAATATCGTTAGAAATACCGAAAAGGCTACAAGCAACTGGGATAAGAAGGAGGGAACCTCCCGCAATACCAGAAGCACCGCAGGCTGAGATAGCTGCTACCACACTGAGGACAAAGGCTGTGGCAAAGTCAACAGGGATTCCAAGAGTGTTTACCGCAGCAAGGGTCAAAACGTTAATGGTAATCGCTGCTCCAGCCATGTTGATAGTAGAGCCAAGTGGGATAGAAACAGAATAGGTATCTGGGTTGAGTCCAAGGTCATGGCAGAGTTTCATGTTGACAGGAATGTTAGCCGCAGAACTACGAGTGAAGAAGGCTGTCACACCGCTGACACGGAGGCAGTTCCAAACTAGAGGGTAAGGGTTGCGTCTCATAAAGAAGAAGGCAATCAAAGGGTTGACCACAAGGGCAACAAAAAGCATAGTCGTTACTAATAGAACCAATAAAATACCGTAGTTGGCAAGGCTTCCGATTCCCTTGTCAGAAATGGTTTTAAAAACAAGACCAAGGATTCCAAATGGAGCCAGATTGATGATCCATTCGACAATTTTAGAAGTCACGTCAGCGATAGTTTTTAGTAATTCTTTACTATTTTTGCTGGCCTCTCTCATAGCAATTCCAAAAATGACTGCCCAAGATAAGATTCCAATATAGTTAGCAGTAAGCAGGGCGTTGACTGGATTGTCAACCAGTTTGAGCAAGAGGTTGCTGAGGACCTGTCCAATCCCATCTGGTGGAGCAATATCGGTATTAGCACTATTTAGGGTGATTTCAATAGGGACGATGAAACTTGCTAGTACAGCTACAAGAGCAGCGGCAAAAGTTCCTAGGATATACAAGAAAACAACAGTTTTCATATTGCTATCTTGTCCCTTTTGATGTTGGGAAAGGGCATTAGCAACGAGAGCAAAGACTAGGATAGGAGCAACAGCTTTTAGACCTCCAACGAATAAATCCCCGAGTAGCCCAATTCCTGAGAGATTAGGAAGGGTCAGTCCTAGAATTCCCCCACAAAGCATACCAATCAAGATACGCTTGACAAGGCTTGCCTTGTTCCAAGCATGAATGATTCTTTTCATAATAATCTCCTTTCTGTGTAGTGATTATGATTATAGTATAAACGATAGACAAAATCAAGAATTTTCTGTCTATTTTTTGAATATTTATGGATAATGAGACTGATGAAAATATGGTATAATGAAATAAAGGAGTTTTATATGCAAAAATTTATTCAAGCTTATATTGAAAAGCTAGATGTGACAACCATTATCGAAAATATTCTAACCAAGGTCATTTCTCTTTTACTGCTTTTGATTGTATTTTATATTGCTAAAAAAATGCTTCATACCATGGTGCAGAGAATTGCCAAACCTTCTCTAAAAATGTCTCATCATGATGTCGGGCGCCAGAAAACCATCTCACGTTTGTTAGAAAATGTGTTTAATTATACGTCATATTTCTTTTTACTCTACTGTATTTTATCGATTTTAGGCTTACCTGTATCTAGCTTGCTGGCTGGGGCTGGAATCGCTGGGGTGGCGATTGGGATGGGAGCCCAAGGTTTTCTGTCTGATGTCATCAATGGCTTTTTCATCCTTTTTGAACGTCAACTGGATGTGGGAGATGAGGTTGTTCTGACCAACGGCCCCATTACTGTATCGGGTAAGGTTGTCAGTGTGGGAATTCGTACGACACAGCTTCGTAGCGAGGAGCAAGCTCTTCACTTTGTTCCGAACCGAAATATCACGGTTGTTAGCAATTTCTCACGCACGGACTAGACCTGTTATTTTAAGTAATTTGTGGTACAATAGAGGGAGTTTAATAAAGGAGAAAAGATGGTTTTAGAAAAGCAGTTGGGCAATGGTTGTACCTGGATAAACCTAGACCTCGGAAAGTTGAATAAACTAGAAGACCTTTCTGAAATCTACGGCTTGGACAAGGAAACCATTGAGTACGCACTGGATAGGAATGAGCGTGCCCACATGGACTACCACCGTGAAAGTGGGACGGTTACCTTTATCTATAATGTCCTAGATGTGAAAAAGGACAAGGCCTACTATGAGACTTTTCCCATGACCTTTATCGTGGAGCATCGTCGCCTGATTACCATTAGTAATACCAAGAACGCCTATGTCATTGAACAAATGACCCGTTATCTGGAGAGTCATGACACGCTTTCGATCTACAAGTTTCTCTTTGCCAGTCTGGAAATCATCAGCAATGCCTACTACCCTGTCATCGAGCAGATGGATAAGAGTAAGGACGAGGTCAATGGTCTCTTGCGTCAGCGAACAACTAAGAAAAATCTTTTTGCCCTTTCCGACTTGGAGACGGGTATGGTTTATCTTACTGCGGCTGCTAAACAAAATCGGATTTTGTTGGAGCATATTCAAGGTCATGCCTTGTATCGTAGTTTTGATGAGATTGAGAGAGAACAGTTTGATGATGCCATGATTGAGGCTCATCAGCTGGTATCCATGACAGACCTAATCTCTCAGATTTTACAGCAACTTTCAGCCTCTTACAACAATATTCTAAACAATAATCTGAATGATAATTTGACAACCTTGACTATCATTTCAGTCTTGCTAGCTGTTTTGGCAGTCGTGACAGGCTTTTTCGGAATGAATGTTCCCCTACCTCTAACAGATGAGCCCCATGCTTGGCTCTACATCAGTATAGCTAGTGCAGGGTTATGGATTGTTTTATCCTTGTTACTAAGGAAAATTGCGAAAAAAAGTTAAGAAAAGGAGCCAGAATGGCGATTGAAAACTACATGCCAGATTTTGCTGTGGAAGCAGTCTATGATCTGACAGTCCCAAGCCTGCAGGCGCAGGGAATCAAGGCTGTTTTGGTCGATTTGGACAATACCCTTATTGCTTGGAACAACCCTGACGGGACACCAGAGATGAAGCAATGGCTACATGACCTTCGGGACGCGGGCATTCGCATTATCGTAGTGTCAAATAACACCAAAAAACGCGTCCAACGAGCAGTTGAGAAGTTTGAGATTGACTACGTTTATTGGGCTCTAAAGCCCTTCACATTTGGGATTGACCGTGCCATGAAGGAATTTCACTATGAGAAAAGCGAAGTGGTCATGGTTGGCGACCAGCTCATGACAGATATACGAGCAGCCCACCGTGCAGGCATTCGCTCGATTTTAGTCAAACCCTTGGTCCAACATGACTCGATTAAAACGCAGATTAACCGAGCTCGTGAGCGTCGTGTGATGCGAAAAATCACTGAAATGTACGGACCGATTACATATAAAAAAGGAATTTAACTATGGAAGAAATTCTCTGTATTGGTTGTGGAGCAACCATTCAGACGACAGATAAGGCTGGTCTGGGTTTTACCCCTCAGTCGGCACTTGAAAAAGGATTGGAGACTGGCGAAATCTATTGCCAACGCTGTTTCCGTCTCCGCCACTACAATGAAATCACGGATGTTCAATTGACAGACGATGATTTCCTAAAACTCTTGCACGAGGTAGGAGACAGTGATGCCCTGGTGGTTAATGTCGTTGATATCTTTGACTTTAATGGCTCTGTCATCCCAGGCTTGCCACGTTTTGTCTCGGGCAATGATGTCCTCCTGGTTGGAAATAAAAAAGATATCTTGCCCAAGTCTGTTAAACCAGGCAAGATTAGCCAGTGGCTCATGGAACGTGCCCACGAAGAAGGTCTCCGTCCAGTTGATGTCGTCCTAACTTCAGCCCAAAACAAGCATGCCATTAAGGAAGTCATTGACAAGATTGAACACTACCGTAAGGGCCGTGATGTCTATGTCGTTGGGGTAACTAACGTTGGAAAATCAACCCTAATCAATGCTATTATCCAAGAAATCACGGGTGACCAGAATGTCATTACGACTTCGCGCTTCCCAGGAACAACCTTGGACAAGATCGAGATTCCGCTTGACGACGGATCTTATATCTACGATACGCCGGGGATTATCCACCGTCACCAGATGGCTCACTATTTGACGGCTAAAAACCTCAAGTATGTTAGTCCTAAAAAGGAAATCAAGCCTAAAACCTATCAGCTCAATCCTGAACAAACCCTGTTTTTAGGTGGTCTCGGACGCTTTGATTTCATTGCGGGTGAAAAGCAAGGATTCACAGCCTTCTTTGACAATGAATTGAAACTCCACCGTACTAAGCTTGAAGGTGCTAGTGCCTTTTACGACAAGCATCTTGGAACCCTTTTAACCCCACCAAATAGCAAGGAAAAAGAAGATTTTCCAAAATTGGTCCAACATGTCTTTAATATCAAGGACAAAACTGACCTAGTCATCTCAGGACTCGGCTGGATCCGCGTAACAGGCACTGCCAAAGTCGCCGTCTGGGCACCAGAAGGCGTCGCAGTCGTCATACGAAAAGCAATTATTTAAACACAGAAAGGAAAGGGTTGTCTTTATTAAGGCGAGCGTTGCGAGCCCGTAGAGAATACTTTTCGCCGTGGTGTCAGTTGGTACAAGTGATTGTACCAACTGCGGGAAATTTGAGACCATAGGCTCAAATTTTAGTCATGAAAGCCCGAAGGACTTTGCTAACGTCCGCCACCACTTTAGAAAAGTATAAAAAGAAACTCTTTTAAGAAATTATGTCATTAACATCAAAACAACGTGCCTTCCTCAACAGTCAGGCACACACCCTCAAACCCATCATCCAAATTGGAAAAAATGGTCTCAACGACCAAATCAAAACCAGCGTTCGTCAAGCACTTGATGCACGCGAATTGATTAAAGTAACGCTCTTGCAAAATACAGATGAAAATATCCACGAAGTAGCTGAAATTTTGGAAGAAGAAATCGGTGTGGATACAGTCCAAAAAATCGGACGCATCTTGATTTTGTTTAAACAATCTAGCAAGAAAGAAAATCGCAAGATTTCTAAGAAAGTCAAAGAAATCTAAGACCGAAACTCCAAATAACTGTTTTTATAGAGAAATAAAGGGGACTAGCCTATGACAATCGAACTATTGACTCCCTTTACCAAGGTAGAGTTGGAGCCAGAAATCAAGGAGAAAAAACGCAAACAAGTTGGGATTTTAGGGGGGAATTTTAACCCTGTTCACAATGCCCATCTCATTGTTGCGGATCAAGTACGGCAACAGTTGGGACTGGATCAAGTTCTTCTCATGCCTGAATACCAACCTCCTCACGTTGATAAAAAGGAAACCATCCCTGAACACCATCGTCTCAAGATGCTTGAGTTGGCAATTGAGGGAATTGACGGCCTAGTCATTGAAACCATTGAGTTGGAGCGCAAGGGTATTTCCTACACCTACGACACCATGAAGATTTTGACAGAGAAGAATCCAGATACGGATTATTACTTTATCATCGGTGCCGACATGGTTGACTATCTGCCTAAGTGGTACCGAATTGATGAACTGGTTGACATGGTTCAGTTTGTGGGGGTTCAGCGTCCACGCTACAAGGTAGGGACTTCCTATCCAGTTATCTGGGTGGACGTACCGCTCATGGATATCTCGTCCAGCATGGTGCGGGACTTCCTTGCCCAAGGTCGGAAACCCAACTTTCTCCTACCTCAGCCAGTGCTAGACTACATCGAGAAGGAGGGGCTCTACTGATGTCCTATCAAGACTATATCAACTGCTCCCGTGAGGCCTTGTTGGAAAAAATGGTAGAGTTTCTACCTGAAAAACGCTTAACCCATTGCTTGGGTGTGGAGCGTGCCGCTATGGAATTAGCTCAGCGCTTTGGTGTAGATGTTGAGAAAGCAAGTCTAGCAGGTCTTCTTCATGACTATGCTAAAAAGTTGTCAGATCAGGAATTTCTAGCCTTGATTGACCGTTACCAGCTAGACCCTGACCTCAAAAACTGGGGCAATAATGTCTGGCATGGTATGGTCGGAATTTACAAAATTCAGGAAGATTTGGATTTGCATGATTCTGAAATTCTGCGAGCCATTGAAATTCATACAGTCGGAGCTGGTCAAATGACAGACCTAGATAAGGTCATCTACGTCGCAGACTATATCGAGCACAATCGAGCCTTTCCTGGAGTAGATGTGGCGCGTGAGATTGCAAGTCTATCGCTCAATAAGGCGGTGGCCTACGAAACAGCTCGTACCGTGGAGTATCTAGCTCATCAGGGATTCCCCATCTATCCCCAAACCCTTGAAACCTATAACGCCTTTGTGCACTATTTGAAAGAGGACTAAATGAAGACGGCTTTTATAATCATTGATGTTCAGAATGTTTTAGTAGAAACTGGGTTCCAGACAAAAAGTCTATTGGAAAAAATTTCTTATTTACAAAACCAGGCTAGAAGCAAGAATATTGAAATTATCTATGTTCAACATATTGAGAACTCTGAAGCTCAAACATCAGAAGATTGGCAGTTATCTGCGCTTTTAAATCGAAAACCTGCTGAAAAGGTCTTTCAGAAGAAATATAACAGTATTTTCAAAGAAACTGGCTTAAAAAAATACTTGGATAAGCAGGGGATTGAAAAATTAGTTTTATGTGGTATGCAGACAGAATATTGTGTGGATACCTCTGTCAAGGTTGCCTTTGAATATGGCTATCAGCTTATTGTTCCAGAAGGTGCTGTCACAACCTTTGATGGGGATGACATTCCAGCAGAAACGATTAATGAATTTTATGAGGACATTTGGGAGGAGCGCTTTGCAGATGTTCTAGATTACAAACATATTTTCTAAAAAGAGGATTAAATGAACGAAAAAGAATTACTAGAACTAGTCGTGAAAGCGGCTGATGAGAAACGTGCGGAGGATATCCTCGCACTTGATGTACAAGATTTGACTAGTGTGACGGACTACTTTGTCATCACTAGCTCAATGAATAGCCGTCAGTTGGACGCTATCGCAGCTAATATCCGTGAAAAAGTAGCTCAAGCAGGCTTTAAAGGTAGCCATGTCGAAGGCGATGCAGCTGGAGGCTGGGTCTTACTGGACATCGGTGCTGTTGTCGTGCATATCTTTTCAGAAGAAATGCGTGCCCATTATAATCTAGAGAAGCTATGGCATGAGGCGAATTCAGTAGATATTTCAGAAGCTCTTGCTTAGAAGATGAACTCAGTTGTAGTCAACTGGGTTTCTTTGCTTATTTTAGAAAAATTGATAGAAAGGTAAAGGGCTAGTGGTGTTTACCATGGAGCTCTTAGTATCATGATTATGGCGACTTATGAAACCTTTGCGGCGGTCTATGATGCGGTCATGGATGACAGTTTATACGACAAATGGACTGATTTTTCTCTGCGTCATTTGCCTAAGACCAAGGAGAGAAAGAAACTCTTGGAATTGGCTTGTGGGACAGGAATTCAATCAGTGCGCTTCTCTCAGGCTGGTTTTGATGTGACTGGACTTGACTTGAGTGCGGATATGTTGAAGATTGCGGAGAAGAGAGCAACTTCAGCCAAGCAAAAGATTGCTTTTATAGAAGGTAATATGCTGAATTTGTCCAAGGCAGGGAAATACGATTTTGTCACGTGTTATTCGGACTCTATCTGCTATATGCAGGATGAGGTGGAAGTAGGGGACGTCTTTAAGGACGTGTACAATGCGCTGAATGAAGAGGGAGTTTTCATCTTTGACGTGCACTCGACCTACCAGACAGATGAAGTATTCCCTGGCTATTCCTACCATGAAAATGCGGAAGATTTTGCCATGCTTTGGGATACATATGAGGACGAAGCTCCTCACTCCATCGTGCATGAGCTGACTTTCTTTATCAAGGAGGCTGACGGTTCTTTTAGTCGCCACGATGAAGTACATGAGGAGAGGACTTATGAGATCTTGACCTATGATATCTTGCTGGAACAGGCTGGTTTCAAGTCCTTCAAACTCTATGCAGACTTTGAGGATAAGGAACCAACAGAAACTAGCACCCGTTGGTTTTTTGTGGCGCAGAAGTAGGAGAACATCATGACCATCACAGGTATTATCGCAGAGTTCAATCCTTTTCATAATGGCCATAAATACCTGCTGGATCAGGCAGAGGGACTGAAAATTGTTGCCATGTCAGGGAATTTCATGCAGCGTGGAGAGCCTGCTATTGTGGATAAGTGGACAAGGGCCCAGATGGCGCTGGAAAATGGCGCAGACTTGGTAGTGGAATTGCCCTTTTTAGTCAGTGTTCAGGCAGCTGATTTCTTTGGTCAAGGAGCTGTGGATATCTTGGATCGCTTGGGCATTGATAGTCTAGTTTTTGGGACAGAGGAAGTTCGAGATTATCAGAAAATCGCTGACTTATACACAGAGAAAGGTGCTGAGATGGAGAAATTTGTGGAAAATCTGCCTGATTCCCTTTCCTATCCCCAGAAAACCCAATCTATGTGGAAGGAATTTGCTGGTCTTGATTTTTCAGGTAATACCCCCAATCATGTTCTTGCTCTGGCCTATGCAAAGGCGGTTGCAGGACGAAATATCAAGCTGCATACGATTCAGCGTCAGGGGGCAGGTTACCATTCTGTGAATAAAGATGTGGACTTTGCCTCGGCGACAGCCCTCCGTCAACATCAGAAGGACCAAGATTTCTTAGAACGCTTTATGCCTTCTGTTGCCCTATTTGAGCAGGCCAGTAAGGTGATCTGGGAAGACTATTTTCCCTTGCTCCGCTATCAAATCTTGTCAAATCCCGACCTAACCACCATCTATCAGGTCAATCAAGAAATGGCTGTGCGCATTAAAGAAGCTATTAAACCAGCCCAGTCTGTAGAAGAGTTGGTCGAGGCGGTTGCGACCAAACGTTACACCAAGGCGCGTGTCAGACGCCTATTGACCTATATTTTGGTGCAGGCTAGAGAAAATGTCTTGCCAGAAGCCATTCATGTCCTTGGATTTACTGAAAAAGGCAGGCAACATCTCAAGTCTCTGAAAGGACAGGTCAATCTAGTCAGCCGAATTGGCAAAGAACCTTGGGATGCTATGACCCAAAAAGCAGACCAGATTTACCAACTAGGAAAGCCAAGTATAGCAGAGCAAAATTTTGGAAGAGTGCCGATTAGAATAGAAACAAGCTAAGTCTACCGAAAGGTAGGCTTTTTGAGATTTTTTACGAATAATACTCTTCGAAAATCAAATTCAAATCGCGTCAACGTCGCCTTGCCGTATATATGTTACTGACTTCG
>NZ_VMLS01000055.1:0-6059 GCF_013276805.1 Streptococcus sp. 1449 | reverse complement strand
TTTTCATTGAGTATAAATAGATGGAAAAGAAAATCTTGTACAAGTTTCTGACAATTTCTTTCTTTTCGTGTATAATAGTGGAAAAGAGGTAAAACGAGGTATGGTTATGGAAGCAGTTCTTTACTCAACATTCCGAAATCATTTAAAAGACTACATGAAGAAGGTCAATGATGAATTTGAGCCTTTAACGGTGGTTAATAAAAATCCAGATGAGGACATTGTAGTTCTTTCAAAGAGCGAATGGGACAGTATTCAGGAAACTCTGAGAATCGTTCAAAATAAGGAACTATCTGACAAGGTCTTGCGAGGAATGGCTCAAGTCCGTGCTGGAAGCACTCAAGTCCATGTTATTGAGGAGTGAGGAATGCTGCTCAAGTTTACAGAAGATGCGTGGGCAGATTATTGCTACTGGCAAACTCAGGATAAGAAAACACTAAAAAGAATCAATAAACTAATTAAGGATATTCAAAGTGATTCATTTACAGGAATAGGAAAACCAGAACCACTCAAGTATGACTACCAAGGAGCCTGGTCACGGCGTATTGATGCAGAAAATCGCTTGATTTATATGATGGATGGAGATAGCATCGCTTTTTTGTCCTTCAAAGATCACTACTAAGTCTACTGAAAGGTGGGCTTTTTATTTTTTAAATTTTTATGAGTAAGTTTAAGATAAAGTTTTTTAGAAAATGACAGAATCCCTAATACAAAAGACAAAAACTCAGAAAAGAAAGTTAGTATATAAACTTCGATTTTTTCCCTTGAATCCGCTTTATCACTTGTATTTTGTGGTATAATGAAGAGAATTGTTAATAATAAAAACAGGGGAAGTAAATGTCTAATTTTAAAGAAAAACTACCGATATTCCAGTCGAACGATGTTCAGATTTCAAATGTAGTCAATGCAGTTTGGTCGATTGCGAACACCTTACGTGGAGCTTATCGTTCGGATAAGTATCGAGTGATGTAATTAAAAATTGGATGAGAAGAAAAGATACAATTGAGTTTCTTGGTTTATGGAAAAGCTTAAACAACATGAATTTCAATTCGGTCGAATTCGACCGAATTAAATCGGAAGCTGGATATAATTCATTTACATTGTCTCCTAAGAAATGGGTAGAGAAAACTGGAGCAATCGGAATTATCTCAAAAGGTGGAAGATATGGTGGTGCATTTGCACATATAGATATTGCCTTTGAATTTGCTTCATGTATTTCTGCTGAATTTAAGATGTATGTAATTCAGGATTACAAAAGACTTAAGTCAGATTAAAATTCTAAGATATCATTAGGCTGGAATTTGAATAGAGAAATTTCTAAGATTAACTACAAAATTCATACAGATGCAATCAAAGAATATCTCTTAAAAGATCTTACCAACGAACAGTTGTCTTACAAGTATGTAAGTGAAGCAGATATGATTAATGTTGTTTTATTTAACAAAAGAGCTAAACAGTGGCGTGAAGAAAATAGGAACAATTAGTACAACACTTGTAGTAGTTGCGGGAGTAAGTGCGGGTGTGCTTGGAGGAAAATTTGACTTTAAATTTCCTAAAAAGATTTAATGGAGAATAATAAATATGAAGTTTAAAAATTATCTATTTGATTTATATCCTTATTTTCCCAAAGGTTTTTCATTATATAATAGAAAGGATCCTGATGTATGTAGTAAGGCGTTGTACGATGATTTATGTAAGATGTTTTTTGATGATGATTCAAAAGAAAAACTTAAAATAACATCTGTATGTAATAAATGCCAAAACTTTGGAAATGGAGATTTTTATACTTTATTTATTGATAAGGATAAGTATTTATTATCAAGTGATTATATAGGAGCCTCTATTTATTGGGCAAGAAAGGCAGGATTAAACGACAGAATAATTTTAGATCATTTGAGTATTTCAAGAACAATAGGTGGACACATTCTTTTCCCTAGAGGTGGTGGAAAATCAGAAACCGTTAATACAGCTAGAGGTGGAAAACCTAGAATCAAGAATGGAATTTATAAAGGATATTATGATCGTTTTGATTTAACACTATATGCTATAAAAGAATGGTTTGCGGGAAATAATAATTCAAAAATAGATTATGCTATAGAGAATTACCGTGAATGGTTTGAACTATTTTTTGATGATGATAATTGTAAAAATGGATTTGAGAAATTTGTCGAGTTTTTTAAGTTAGAAGGATTTATATATGAGCAAAATAAAATTATAGATTTAATTAAATCAGATTTAGAGAACAATCAGGTTGTCTTTTTAGATAAAGAAGATATTAGGATTGCTAGCACAGAAGAAGAATATATAAGATATATGAAAAATCTTAATATCATTATTCTAGAAAGAACTAAAAAAATATTATTATAAATATTTCAGCACCAGTTAAATAAAATGTGCGTTTTCTTTATCAAAAAAATTAATAAAAGAGGTTACCAAGAGGGATAAATTTTAAGTGTAGGGGGAATTTATCCTTTTTGCTTTTGAGGTAGAAGAGAAATCTATTGAATTATCCTATGAATATGTAGATGATGGATATAGTGGTTCTAATTTTGAGCGACCAAATTTTAAGAATATGATTGATGACCTGAATAAAGGAAAGTTTTCTATCATTATGGTAAAAGATTTATCTCGTTTCGGCAGAGATTATATCGAGTCAGGAAAGTACTTACAAAAGATATTTCTTGAAAAAGGTATTCGCTTTATATCTGTAAATGATAACTATGATAGTGATAATGCGGATGTTAGCGATATCCATTTAAGGTTTGTGAAAATCACTTTTTTATGGTAGAATGTAAAAGAATGTATGTCATTCGGAATAACAATAAAATGAGGTAAAAACATGGAAATCATGTCGCTTGCGATTGCTGTTTTTGCCGTCATCATTGGTTTAGTCATTGGATATGTCAGCATCTCAGCTAAGATGAAATCATCTCAGGAAGCTGCAGAGTTGATGCTTTTAAATGCTGAACAAGAAGCAACTAATTTACGTGGACAAGCTGAGCGTGAAGTGGATTTACTTGTTAATGAAGCCAAACGTGAAAGCAAGTCTCTTAAAAAAGAAGCACTATTGGAGGCCAAAGAAGAAGCCAGAAAATACCGTGAAGAAGTGGACGCTGAATTCAAATCAGAACGTCAAGAACTCAAACAAATCGAAAGTCGTTTGACAGAGAGAGCTACCAGCCTTGACCGTAAGGACGACAATTTGACGAGTAAAGAACAAACACTTGAACAAAAAGAACAAAGTATTTCTGATAGAGCGAAAAACCTTGATGCGCGTGAAGAGCAATTAGAGGAAGTCGAAAGACAAAAAGAAGCAGAACTAGAGCGTATTGGTGCTCTGTCTCAGGCAGAAGCACGAGATATTATCTTGGCACAGACAGAGGAAAACTTGACCAAGGAGATTGCCAGTCGTATTCGCGAAGCTGAGCAAGAGGTCAAGGAACGTTCTGACAAAATGGCCAAGGACATCCTGGTTCAAGCTATGCAACGTATCGCTGGTGAATATGTAGCGGAGTCAACAAACTCAACGGTTCATCTGCCAGACGATACTATGAAGGGACGCATTATTGGTCGTGAAGGTCGTAACATTCGTACCTTTGAAAGTTTGACAGGGGTCGATGTGATTATCGACGATACACCAGAAGTGGTGACCTTGTCAGGATTTGATCCGATTCGTCGTGAGATTGCCCGTATGACTATGGAAATGTTGCTCAAGGATGGTCGTATCCACCCAGCTCGTATCGAAGAGTTGGTTGAGAAAAACCGTCAAGAGATTGACAATAAGATCCGTGAATACGGTGAGGCTGCTGCCTATGAGATTGGCGCACCAAACCTTCATCCAGACTTGATGAAGATTATGGGTCGCTTGCAATTCCGGACTTCATATGGCCAAAATGTTTTGCGCCATTCGATTGAGGTTGCTAAGTTAGCTGGTATTATGGCCAGCGAGCTTGGTGAGAATGCGGCTCTTGCCCGTCGTGCTGGATTCCTTCACGACATCGGAAAAGCCATTGACCGCGAGGTTGAAGGTAGCCACGTTGAAATCGGTATGGAATTGGCACGTAAGTACAAGGAACATCCAGTTGTGGTCAATACGATTGCTAGTCACCACGGAGATGTTGAAGCTGAGAGCGTCATTGCAGTTATCGTTGCTGCAGCAGATGCCTTGAGCGCAGCTCGTCCAGGTGCTCGTAGTGAGTCTCTTGAAAGCTACATCAAGCGTCTCCATGATTTGGAAGAAATTGCGAACGGCTTTGAAGGGGTACAAAATAGCTTTGCCCTTCAAGCAGGACGTGAAATTCGTATCATGGTCAATCCAGGAAAAATCAAGGACGACAAAGTCACAATCTTAGCTCACAAAGTTCGTGAGAAAATTGAAAACAATCTCGATTACCCAGGAAATATCAAGATAACCGTGATTCGTGAGCTTCGTGCAGTAGATTATGCTAAATAATAAAAAACTGAGGTCAGTGAAATCTGACTTCAGTTTTTTTGAAGTACGACGGGCATGTGGTGCATCTGAGGTGTAATACTCTTCGAAAATCTCTTCAAACCACGTCAACGTCGCCTTGCCGTACTCAAGTACAGCCTGCGGCTAGTTTCCTAGTTTACTCTTTGATTTTCATTGAGTATAAGTCCTTGGTGGGCACCTGCTACCGGTGAACCCAATAGCGATTCCCAAGCCTGACTATCGTGAGGTAGCGGATTAAAACGGTCTGGGGATAGACCGTTTTAAGTCTGACGCTGGAAATAAGAATCGTCAGAGGAAGGGATAGCGAAATCGTGGCTCTACGAACAGGAAGGTGATAGTAAGGCGTATATAGCGGATAGGGGGGCGCGAAACCTTAAAGTCCAAAAAGGTAGTCGTAACCTATATGCGTAAATCACGAGAGTAATTGAATTCGAACTAAGATTTATCTTTTTCCACTGTAACCTTTTAACGTCCTCATGTCTAGTCTAAACGAGGAAAGATGTAGGACTTATCCCGTGAGCTCTGTCGCTAGAAAGAGAAAACGACAGATCGAAGTAATCCTACTTTACTTGTGTCTGTAAAACGAACGGTCTGATAGAACTGGACTCTGTCACGTATTGACTAGATGAAGGTTCACCAATATAAGATATCCCTCAGGCACCAAAACAAGAAAGGAATAGGCACATGTCAAAATTGCTAGATAAGATAGTATCACGCGAAAATATGCTGGAAGCTTACAATCAAGTAAAATCCAATAAAGGCTCAGCTGGGATTGATGGAATGACTATCGAAGAGATGGATGACTATCTCAGACAAAACTGGCGCTTGACTAAGGAGCTGATAAAACAGAGAAAATACAAACCTCAATCAGTCCTGCGAGTTGAAATCCCCCAACCCAATGGAGGTGTCCTTCAGCTTGGGATTCCGACAGTGATGGATAGGATAATCCAACAAGCCATTGTCCAAGCTCTTAGAGTACTTAAATGACGGCTATGAGTGGATAGTGGATATAGACCTAGAGAAATTTTTCGATAGGGTTCCTCAAGATAGATTGATGTCCTTAGTACATAATATGATCGAAGACGGAGATAGGGAATCCTTGATTCGTAAGTATCTTCATTCAGGTGTTATCATTAACGGTCGGCGTCATAAAACGCTAGTTGGTACACCACAGGGAGGAAATGTATCTCCTCTCTTATCTAATATCATGCTTAATGAATTGGACAAGGAATTAGAAAAGAGGGGACTTCGATTTGTGCGCTACGCAGATGATTGTGTGATGATGGTCGGAAGCGAGGCAGCCGCTAAGCGTGTGATGTATTCAGTTAGTCGTTTTATTGAGAAACGGCTAGGTTTGAAAGTATAGTAAAATGAAATAAGAATAGGACAAACCGATCAGGACAGTCAAATCGATTTCTAACAATGTTTTAGAAGTAGAGGTGTACTATTCTAGTTTCAATCTACTATAATTTGAAGGGGAATACCGTGATTGGCTAATATTTGTTCAAGGACATGATAGTAAGCATTCAAGTTCTCTTTTTTATCAAAATAAGCCCCTAGGATATTGCCGATGCATCATCAATGGCTAAGT
>NZ_VMLS01000054.1:0-34221 GCF_013276805.1 Streptococcus sp. 1449 | reverse complement strand
GTCTAAATCATGTTATAATGAAGCAATAGAATTCTTAGAAAGAGTGGATGTCTTTTTGATAACACCTACTTATGAATGGCAGTTTGCCCCGCAGGTAGAAGATGCGGATTTTACAAAGATAGCCAAGAAGGCTGGACTGGGTCCTGAGGTGGCTCGGTTATTGTTTGAGAGAGGGATTCAGGACCAAGAAAGTCTGAAGAAGTTTTTAGAACCTTCCTTGGAGAATTTGCATGACCCTTATCTGCTCCATGATATGGACAAGGCAGTGGAACGGATTCGTCAGGCCATTGAAGAAGGGGAAAATATTCTCGTTTATGGAGACTACGATGCGGATGGCATGACTTCGGCTTCGATTGTGAAGGAAAGTTTGGAACAACTTGGTGCTGAGTGCCGAGTTTACCTGCCAAATCGTTTTACCGATGGCTATGGCCCTAATGCTAGTGTTTATAAATACTTTATCGAGCAAGAAGGGATTTCCTTGATTGTGACGGTGGACAATGGGGTTGTTGGTCATGAGGCTATTGCATTGGCTCAGTCTATGGGAGTAGATGTCATTGTGACTGACCACCATTCCATGCCTGAAACCCTACCAGATGCCTATGCCATCGTTCATCCTGAACATCCGGATGCGGACTATCCTTTCAAATATTTGGCTGGTTGTGGAGTTGCTTTCAAGTTGGCTTGTGCCCTGTTAGAAGAAGTACAAGTGGAATTGCTTGATTTGGTCGCTATTGGTACCATTGCTGATATGGTTAGTTTGACAGATGAGAACCGTATCTTGGTTCAGTATGGTCTGGAAATGTTGGGACATACTCAGCGCATTGGTTTACAAGAAATGCTGGATATGGCTGGGATTGCCGCCAACGAAGTAACAGAAGAAACGGTTGGTTTCCAGATTGCTCCTCGTTTGAATGCCTTGGGCCGCTTGGATGATCCCAATCCTGCCATTGATTTGCTGACTGGATTTGATGATGAGGAAGCGCATGAGATTGCCCTTATGATTCACCAGAAAAACGAAGAGCGCAAGGAAATCGTTCAGTCTATCTATGAAGAAGCCAAGACCATGGTGGATCCTGAGAAGAAGGTTCAGGTCTTGGCCAAGGAAGGCTGGAATCCTGGGATTCTAGGAATCGTGGCTGGCCGTTTGTTGGAAGAACTAGGGCAGACAGTTATTGTTCTTAATATAGAAGACGGTCGTGCCAAGGGTAGTGCTCGTAGTGTGGAAGCGGTCGATATTTTTGAGGCTCTGGATCCTCATCGAGACCTCTTCATCGCCTTTGGTGGCCATGCTGGTGCGGCTGGCATGACGCTGGAAGTTGAGAAACTCTCAGATTTATCTCAGGTTTTGGAAGATTATGTCCGTGAAAAAGGCGCGGATGCTGGTGGCAAGAACAAGTTAAATCTAGATGAAGAGCTGGATTTGGAGGCTTTGAGTCTTGAAACAGTCAAGAACTTTGAGCGCTTGGCACCTTTTGGAATGGATAATCAGAAACCTGTCTTTTATATCAAGGATTTTCAGGTCGAAAGTGCCCGTACTATGGGGGCAGGTAATGCCCATCTCAAGTTGAAAATTTCCAAAGGTGAGGAGAGTTTTGAAGTGGTAGCCTTTGGCCAAGGTAGATGGGCGACAGAGTTTTCCCAAACCAAGAATCTAGAGCTGGCAGTCAAATTGTCTGTCAACCAATGGAATGGCCAAACTGCCCTGCAGTTGATGATGGTGGATGCGCGTGTGGAAGGTGTTCAACTTTTTAACATTCGTGGGAAGAATGCAGTCTTACCAGAGGGAGTTCCAGTCTTGGATTTTGATGGAGAACTGCCGAATCTGGCGGCTAGTGAAGCGGTTGTCGTGAAAACCGTTCCTGAGGATATTACTCAGCTGAAGACCATTTTTCAGGAACAGAATTTCTCTGCTGTCTATTTCAAAAATGATATTGACAAGGCCTATTATCTGACAGGTTATGGGACTAGAGATCAGTTTGCCAAATTGTACAAGATCATCTATCAGTTCCCAGAGTTTGATATTCGCTATAAGCTCAAGGATTTGGCTACTTATCTCAATATTCAACAAATCTTGCTGGTCAAGATGATTCAAGTATTTGAAGAACTAGGCTTTGTGACCATCAAAGATGGTGTCATGACAGTCAATAAAGAAGCGCCAAAGCGAGAGATAGGAGAAAGTCAGATTTATCAAAATCTCAAACAAACTGTCAAAGACCAAGAAATGATGGCCCTGGGTACCGTGCAAGAAATTTATGATTTTTTGATGGAAAAAGAGTAGAAGTTAGGAAAGAGTTGGGCAACCAGCTCTTTTTTGAAAACAAATCTTCATTTTGAAAATCATCAAAAAAATGGTATAATGGTAGGAAAAGATTCGGCTAACAGTAATAGTGCTTTTAGAATAAGAGGGTAAGCAACCCTATAATCAAGATAAACTAAGATTTTGGAGGAAAAATGAGTAATATTAGTTTAACAACACTTGGTGGTGTACGTGAAAATGGGAAAAATATGTACATTGCTGAAATTGGAGAGTCCATTTTTGTTTTGAATGCAGGGTTAAAATATCCCGAAAATGAACAATTAGGGGTCGATGTGGTGATTCCAAAGATGGACTACCTTTTTGAAAATAAAGATCGAATTGCTGGGGTATTTTTAACTCACGGACATGCAGATGCTATTGGTGCTCTGCCTTATCTCTTGGCTGAAGCCAAGGTACCTGTATTTGGCTCTGAGTTGACCATTGAGTTGGCAAAGCTCTTTGTCAAAGGAAATGACGCAGTCAAGAAATTTAATGATTTTCATGTTATTGATGAAGATACGGAGATTGATTTTGGTGGGACAGTGGTTTCCTTCTTCCCTACGACTTACTCCGTTCCAGAGAGCCTGGGAATTGTCTTGAAGACAGCTGAAGGTAGCATCGTTTATACAGGTGACTTCAAATTTGACCAGACAGCTAGTGAATCCTATGCGACAGACTTCGCTCGTTTGGCAGAAATCGGTCGTGACGGCGTCCTGGCTCTCCTCAGTGATTCGGCCAATGCGGACAGCAATATTCAGGTGGCTAGTGAAAGTGAAGTTAGAGATGAAATTACCCAAACCATTGCTGACTGGGAAGGTCGTATCATCGTTGCAGCTGTTTCCAGTAACCTTTCTCGTATCCAGCAGATTTTTGACGCTGCGGATAAAACAGGTCGACGTATCGTCTTGACAGGATTTGATATTGAAAATATCGTCCGCACAGCGATTCGTCTCAAGAAGTTGTCTTTAGCCAACGAAATTCTCTTGATTAAGCCGAAAGATATGTCTCGCTTTGAAGACCATGAGTTGATTATTCTTGAGACAGGTCGTATGGGTGAACCTATCAATGGACTTCGTAAGATGTCGATTGGTCGCCATCGTTATGTAGAAATCAAGGATGGGGACCTGGTCTATATTGCTACGGCTCCGTCTATTGCTAAAGAAGCCTTCGTTGCGCGTGTGGAAAATATGATTTATCAGGCAGGAGGGGTTGTCAAATTGATTACCCAAAGTTTACATGTATCAGGGCACGGAAATGCGCGTGATTTGCAGTTGATGATCAATCTCTTGCAACCTAAGTATCTCTTCCCAATTCAAGGGGAATACCGCGAGTTGGATGCCCATGCTAAGGCTGCTATGGCAGTAGGTATGTTGCCAGAACGCATTTTCATCCCTAAAAAGGGAACCAGCATGGCTTATGAGAATGGAGACTTTGTCCCAGCTGGAGCAGTTTCGGCAGGGGATGTCTTGATTGATGGGAATGCCATAGGTGATGTTGGAAATGTGGTTCTTCGTGACCGTAAGGTCTTGTCAGAGGATGGCATTTTCATCGTCGCAATTACAGTTAACCGACGTGAGAAGAAAATTGTAGCTAAGGCTCGTGTTCACACGCGTGGATTTGTTTATCTCAAGAAGAGTCGCGATATTCTCCGTGAAAGTTCAGAATTGATTAACCAGACGGTAGAAGACTATCTTCAAGGAGATGACTTTGACTGGGCAGATCTTAAAGGCAAGGTTCGTGATAATCTTACCAAGTATCTCTTTGACCAAACCAAACGTCGTCCAGCTATTCTACCAGTAGTCATGGAAGCGAAATAATCTTTGAAATAAACAGAGAGAAAGCCGAGTTTTGGCTTTTTCTTATCGGAAAATAGAAGGAGCAAATCATGGCAGTAATGAAAATTGAGTATTACTCACAAGTTTTGGATATGGAGTGGGGAGTGAATGTTCTTTACCCCGATGCCAATCGAGTGGAAGAACCAGAGTGTGAAGATATTCCAGTCTTGTACCTTTTGCACGGGATGTCTGGTAATCATAATAGTTGGCTCAAGAGAACCAATGTAGAACGCTTACTTCGAGGAACCAATCTCATAGTTGTTATGCCCAATACCAGCAACGGTTGGTATACCGATACCCAATATGGTTTTGATTATTACACAGCTCTAGCAGAGGAATTACCACAGGTTTTAAAACGCTTCTTCCCTAACATGACTAGCAAGCGTGAAAAGACCTTTATCGCTGGTCTCTCTATGGGAGGCTATGGCTGTTTCAAATTGGCTCTTGCTACAAATTGTTTTTCTCATGCAGCTAGTTTTTCAGGTGCTCTTAGCTTTCAAGATTTTTCTCCTGAAAGCCAAGATTTGGGAACACCGGCTTATTGGAGAGGTGTGTTTGGGGAGATTAAAGATTGGACAGCTAGCCCCTATTCTCTTGAAAGTCTGGCTAAAAAATCGGATAAAAAGACCAAGCTCTGGGCTTGGTGTGGCGAGCAGGATTTCTTGTATGAAGCCAATAATCTCGCAGTGAAAAATCTCAAAAAACTAGGTTTTGATGTGACCTATAGCCATAGCGCTGGAACTCACGAGTGGTATTATTGGGAAAAACAATTGGAACGGTTCTTAGCAACCCTACCGATTGATTTCAAATTAGAAGAGAGATTGACTTAGTTTGAACTTCAGCATAGGGGGAGTAGGACTAAAATAAAATATGTTTTCACTAGACTTTTCAAACGAAAGTAGTAGAATAGTAATAAGATACTGGAGGAAAGAGAGTAGGAAATGTACCGTTATCAAATTGGCATTCCCGCATTAGAATATGATCAGTTTGTCAAAGAACATGAATTAGCCAATGTATTACAAAGTAGTGCTTGGGAAGCAGTGAAGTCTGATTGGCAACATGAGAAGTTTGGTGTTTACAGGGAAGAAAAATTACTGGCGACAGCTAGTATTTTGATTAGAACTCTTCCGTTAGGCTATAAAATGTTTTACGTCCCAAGAGGACCTATATTGGATTATGGAGATACAGAACTCTTGAGTTTTGTCATTCAGTCCATTAAGTCTTATGCTCGTAGCAAGAGAGCTATTTTTGTGACTTTTGACCCAAGTATTTGCCTGTCTCAAAGTTTAATTAATCAGGAAAAAACAGAATTTCCTGAAAATCTGGCTATTATTGATAGTTTGCAACAAATGGGAGTAAGGTGGTCAGGAAAAACAGAGGAAATGGGAAACACCATTCAACCTCGTATTCAGGCGAAAATATACAAGGAAAATTTTGAAGAAGATAAACTTTCCAAGTCAACAAAACAGGCTATTCGAACAGCACGGAATAAGGGGGTAGAGATTCAATTTGGTGGAACTGAATTATTGGACTCTTTTTCCTTTTTGATGAAAAAAACCGAGAAGCGGAAAGAGATTCATTTGAGGAATGAAGCCTATTATAAAAAGTTGTTAGATAATTTTAAGGACAAGGCCTACATCACCTTGGCAACCTTGGATGTCTCTAAACGTTCGCAAGAATTAGAAGAACAGTTAGCGAAAAACAGAGCCTTGGAAGAGACCTTTACTGATTCGACTCGAACTTCAAAAGTAGAAGCGCAGAAGAAGGAAAAAGAACGTTTGTTAGAGGAATTGACTTTCCTGCAGGAATATATGGATGCAGGTCAAGCAAGAGTTCCCTTAGCGGCTACCTTGACTTTAGAATTCGGACAAACTTCTGTCAATCTATACGCAGGAATGGATGAAGATTTTAGACGTTATAAAGCTCCTATTTTGACTTGGTATGAGACAGCTCGATATTCCTTTGAACGTGGCATTTTATGGCAAAATTTAGGAGGCGTCGAGAATGCTTTAGATGGTGGACTCTATCGTTTTAAAGCTAATTTTAATCCAACGATCGAAGAATACTTGGGTGAATTTACAATTCCTACCCATCCTCTCTATCCTCTGTTAAGACTTGCTCTTGATTTCCGTAAAACATTAAGAAAAAAACATAGAAAGTAAGTATATGGCACTAACTACACTCACGAAAGAAGAGTTTCGTACTTATTCTGATCAGGTTTCTTCTCGTTCCTTTATGCAATCTGTTCAGATGGGGGACTTGTTAGAAAAAAGAGGGGCTCGAATTGTTTATCTTGCTTTGAAACAAGGAGGAGAGATTCAAGTTGCAGCTCTGGTTTATAGCTTGCCCATGCTGGGTGGTCTGCATATGGAGATCAATTCGGGGCCGATTTATACCCAACAAGATGCTCTTCCAGTTTTTTATGCGGAGTTAAAAGAATATGCCAAGCAAAATGGCGTATTAGAGCTGCTTGTAAAACCTTATGAAACTTATCAAACTTTTGATAGCCAAGGTAATCCAATAGATGCTGAGAAAAAAAGTATCATTCAAGGTTTAACTGATTTAGGTTATCAATTTGATGGATTGACAAGAGGTTACCCAGGTGGAGAACCAGATTGGTTATACTATAAAGATTTAACTGAATTAACTGAAAAGAGTTTGCTTAAAAGTTTTAGCAAAAAGGGTAAACCCTTGGTGAAAAAGGCTGAAACCTTTGGCATTCGGTTGAAAAAGTTAAAACGTGAAGAACTATCGATTTTTAAGAATATCACAAAAGAAACCTCTGAACGTAGAGAATATAGTGATAAAAGTTTAGAATATTATGAGCATTTTTATGATACTTTTGGAGAACAAGCGGAGTTTCTCATAGCAAGCTTAAATTTTTCGGACTATATGAGCAAATTGCAAGGTGAACAAAGTAAACTAGAAGAAAACTTGAACAAGTTGCGACTTGATTTGAGTAAAAATCCTCATTCTGAGAAAAAACAAAATCAACTGAGAGAATATTCTAGTCAATTTGAAACGTTTGAAGTTCGAAAAGCAGAAGCGCGAGACTTGATTGAAAAATATGGAGAAGAAGATATTGTTTTAGCCGGGAGTTTATTTGTTTATATGCCTCAGGAAACGACTTATCTCTTTAGTGGTTCCTACACTGAGTTTAATAAATTCTATGCCCCTGCACTGCTTCAAAAATATGTTATGTTGGAAAGCATAAAACGTGGAATACCTAAATACAACTTCCTAGGCATTCAAGGGATTTTTGATGGAAGTGATGGTGTTTTGCGTTTTAAACAGAATTTTAATGGCTATATTGTACGCAAAGCAGGTACTTTCCGTTACCATCCATCACCTTTAAAATGCAAAGCTATCCAGTTACTCAAAAAAATAGTAGGACGTTAAGATGAAAAAGTCAGTATTTAGCTTTCTTTTAGCTTCTTTTAGTAAAATAATTTTTATTTGCTAGAAAGGTGGAGAGACATGCGCTGGCTTTTTCGTTTAATAGGGGCTTTCTTTTCTTTTGTGTGGCGTTTGTTTTGGCGTCTGGTTTGGATAGTTGTGCTTTTATGTGTGCTTGCTTTCGGACTTCTCTGGTATCTGAACGGGGATTTTCAAGGAGCGCTAAAGCAAGCAGAACGGTCAGTAAAAATTGGTCAACAAAGTATTGACCAATGGGAGAAAACAGGGCAACTGCCTAAGTTAAGCCAGACAGATAGTCACCAGCATTCTGAAGGAAGGTGGCCACAGGCCTCTGCTCGTATTTACCTGGATCCGCAGATGGATTCACGCTTTCAAGAGGCTTATTTAGAAGCAATCCAGAACTGGAATCAAACTGGTGCTTTTAACTTTGAACTCGTGACTGAGTCTAGTAAGGCGGATATTACGGCTACGGAGATGAACGACGGAGGCACTCCTGTGGCAGGAGAGGCGGAAAGTCAAACTAATCTCTTAACAGGGCAATTCTTGTCCGTAACGGTGCGCTTGAATCATTATTATTTGTCCAATCCATACTATGGCTATTCCTATGAACGCCTTGTCCATACGGCAGAACATGAGTTAGGTCATGCGATTGGCTTGGACCATACAGATGAGAAGTCTGTCATGCAACCAGCAGGTTCTTTTTATGGTATCCAGGAAGAGGATGTTGAAAGACTTCGAAAATTATATGAGACCAATGAGTAGGGGATTATCTTTCCCTACTTTTTTGCTATAATGGAATTATGAACAACTTGATTAAATCAAAACTAGAGCTCTTGCCGACCAGCCCTGGTTGTTACATTCACAAGGATAAAAACGGCACCATTATCTATGTAGGAAAGGCTAAAAATCTGCGTAACCGCGTGCGGTCCTATTTCCGTGGAAGTCATGATACCAAAACAGAGGCTTTGGTGTCTGAAATTGTAGATTTTGAATTTATCGTTACGGAGTCTAATATTGAGGCACTTCTCCTAGAAATCAACCTGATTAAGGAAAATAAGCCTAAATACAATATCATGCTCAAGGATGACAAGTCCTATCCCTTCATCAAAATCACTAATGAGCGCTATCCACGCTTGATTATCACTCGTCAGGTCAAGAAGGACGGAGGTCTCTACTTTGGTCCCTATCCAGATGTGGGGGCGGCCAATGAAATCAAGCGACTACTGGATCGGATTTTCCCTTTTCGTAAGTGTACCAATCCACCGTCTAAGGTCTGTTTTTACTACCATATCGGCCAATGCATGAGCCACACCATCTGTAAGAAGGATGAGGACTATTTCAAGTCTATGGCTCAGGAGGTTTCTGATTTTCTGAAAGGCCAAGATGATAAAATCATTGATAACCTCAAGGGCAAAATGGCAGCGGCGGCTCAGACTATGGAGTTTGAACGTGCGGCGGAATACCGTGACCTGATTCAGGCTATTGGAACGCTTCGAACCAAGCAACGGGTCATGGCTAAGGATCTCCAAAATCGCGATGTCTTTGGCTACTATGTGGATAAGGGCTGGATGTGTGTGCAAGTTTTCTTTGTTCGTCAGGGCAAGCTCATCGAGCGCGATGTCAATCTATTCCCCTACTTCAATGATCCAGATGAGGATTTTTTGACCTATGTAGGACAATTCTATCAAGAAAAATCTCATCTAGTTCCCAATGAGGTACTGATTCCGCAGGATATTGACCAAGAAGCTGTCAAGGCTTTGGTGGATTCCAAGATTCTTAAGCCTCAACGTGGAGAGAAAAAGCAGCTGGTCAATTTAGCTATAAAAAATGCACGCGTTAGTCTGGAGCAGAAATTTAACCTGCTAGAAAAATCAGTCGAAAAGACCCAAGGAGCTATTGAAAATCTAGGACGTTTGCTCCAAATTCCGACTCCAGTTCGCATCGAGTCCTTCGATAATTCCAACATCATGGGGACTAGTCCTGTTTCAGCTATGGTGGTCTTTGTCAACGGCAAACCAAGTAAAAAAGATTATCGTAAGTATAAAATCAAGACTGTCGTTGGACCAGACGACTATGCCAGTATGCGTGAGGTTATTCGCAGACGTTATGGTCGAGTACAACGAGAAGGTTTGACTCCTCCAGATTTGATTGTCATTGATGGGGGACAAGGGCAAGTCAATATCGCCAAGCAAGTCATCCAAGAGGAACTAGGTTTGGATATTCCAATTGCAGGTCTGCAAAAGAATGATAAGCACCAAACCCATGAATTGCTCTTTGGAGATCCGCTGGAAGTGGTGGACTTGTCTCGCAATTCTCAGGAATTTTTCCTCCTCCAACGCATTCAAGATGAGGTACACCGCTTTGCTATCACTTTCCACCGCCAACTGCGCTCTAAAAATTCCTTTTCATCACAATTGGATGGGATTGACGGTCTGGGATCTAAACGCAAGCAAAATCTCATGAGGCACTTCAAGTCTCTGACCAAAATCAAGGAAGCAAGTGTGGATGAGATTGTCGAAGTCGGAGTACCAAGAGCAGTAGCAGAAGCAGTTCAGAGGAAGTTGAATCCGCAGGAGGCAGAAGTCTTGCCTCAAGTGGCGGAAGAAAGTGTAGAATACCAAACAGAAGGAGACCATCATGAACCATAAAATCGCAATTTTATCAGATATTCATGGCAATGCGACGGCGCTAGAAGCAGTGATTGCAGATGCTAAAAATCAAGGAGTCAGCGAATACTGGCTTCTGGGAGATATTTTTCTTCCTGGTCCAGGCGCAAATGACTTGGTCGCCCTGCTAAAGGACCTTCCTATCACAACCAGTGTTCGAGGCAATTGGGATGATCGTGTCCTTGAGGCCTTGGATGGCGAATATGGTTTGGAACATCCGAAAGAAATCCAGTCAATGCGCATGACCCAGTTTTTGATGGAGCAAATGGATCCTGCAACGATTGTCTGGCTACGAAGCTTGCCTTTGCTGGAAAAGAAAGAAATTGACGGATTGCGCTTTTCTATCTCTCATAATTTGCCAAATAAGAACTATGGTGGTGACTTGCTAGTTGAGAATGATACAGAGAAATTTGACCAACTCCTCGATGAGGAAACGGACGTGGCAGTCTATGGTCATGTTCACAAGCAGTTGCTTCGTTATGGCAGTCAAGGGCAACAAATCATCAATCCAGGGTCGATTGGCATGCCCTATTTTAATTGGGAGGCGTTAAAAAATCACCGTGCCCAGTATGTCGTGATAGAAGTTGAAGATGGGGAATTGGTAAATATCCTATTTCGTAAAGTCGCTTATGACTATGAAGCGGAGTTAGAACTGGCCAAGTCCAAGGGGCTTCCCTTTATCGAAATGTATGAAGAACTACGTCGTGACGATAACTATCAGGGGCACAATCTGGAATTATTAGCAAGCTTAATAGAAAAGCATGGGTATGTAGAAGATGTGAAGAATTTTTTTGATTTTTTGTAAGAGTTTCCTAAAATAACCAATGCAAATTAAAAACGATTGGCTCGTCCAATCGCTTTTAGTATATCTTATTGTAACTGAGATTGATCTGGGAGATAAGAACCACCTAGATAGGTATTGCTGAGTTTTTCGAGTGTTCCGTCTTGGTAGAGTTCTTTGAGTGCTTTATCAAATTGTTCTTTAAACTCTTTTTGGTCGCTTGAGAAAACAATATAATTGTTGGGGCTATCGACAGAAGGTAAATCAACAACTGAGAGATCTAGGTCGCGGTCCTTGATGATCTTTTGAACGGATACCTTGTCAAAGACTAGGAAATCAAATTCACCGTTAGCAAGGTCTAGGATTCGTTTACCGATATCTTCACCAGAAAAATCGATAGTAGCAGGATTGTCAGGGTGTTTCTGATTCCAGTTATTGATGAATTGAGCGTTTGAAGTTCCGGTATCCTCTTGCGTTGTTTTGCCAGCAATTTGATCAAGAGAAGTCAAAGGATTTTTCTTGTTGCTAACAAGGACGAGGGGATTGTTGGAAATCGGAAGCGAGTATAGGTATTTTTCAGCACGCTCTTTTGTGTAACTCAAGTTATTGGCAGCTGCTTGATAGTGACCAGAATCAAGTCCAGGGAAGATACTTTCCCAGGCAGTTCTTTGGAATTGAATCTCGTAGTCGCTGAGTTTTTCATCCACTGCTTTTAGAACTTCGATATCGAAGCCTGTCAGATTTCCCTTGTCTTCGTAGTCAAATGGCGGCACGTCGCCAGCTGTAGCAAGGACGATTGTCTTTTGAGCGCTAGTCTCTTTGGGTGTAGCTTGATTCCCACAGGCAACCAAAAATGGTAGGATAGCTAGTAATAGGCTAAATTTTTTCATACTGTCTCCATTCAAATGTAAAGTACTTGCTAGTTTATCAGAAATGTTCCTGATAAACCAATATATATCTTTTATGTCTGTGATAGAAAAACTTAATCATGAAAAATCCCTGCAAGCTCTTTCAAATTATGGTAGAATGGAAGCAGTAGAATTAGAAAAGGAAATCGATTATGAAATTTCTTGAATTAAATAAAAAACGTCATGCGACTAAGCATTTCACTGATAAGCCAGTTGATCCAAAAGATGTGCGTACGGCTATCGAAATTGCAACCTTGGCACCAAGTGCCCACAACAGCCAGCCTTGGAAATTTGTGGTGGTACGTGAGAAAAATGCCGAACTAGCAAAATTGGCTTACGGTTCCAACTTTGAACAGGTATCATCAGCGCCTGTAACTATTGCCCTCTTTACGGATACAGACCTTGCCAAACGTGCTCGTAAGATTGCCCGAGTTGGTGGAGCTAACAATTTCTCAGAAGAACAACTTCAATACTTCATGAAAAATTTGCCAGCTGAATTTGCACGCTACAATGAACAACAAGTCAGCGACTACCTAGCCCTCAATGCAGGTTTGGTTGCTATGAACTTGGTTCTTGCTCTGACAGACCAAGGAATTGGATCTAACATTATCCTTGGTTTTGACAAATCAAAAGTTAATGAAGTTTTGGAAATTGAAGAACGTTTCCGGCCAGAACTCTTGATCACAGTGGGTTACACAGACGAGAAATTGGAACCAAGCTACCGCTTGCCAGTAGATGAAATCATCGAGAAAAGATAGAAAGAAGAAAAAATGACAGCAATTGATTTTACAGCAGAAGTAGAAAAACGCAAAGAAGACCTCTTGGCTGACTTGTTTAGCCTTTTGGAAATCAATTCAGAACGTGATGACAGCAAGGTTGATGCTGAACATCCATTTGGGCCTGGTCCAGTAAAAGCCTTGGAGAAATTCCTTGAAATCGCAGACCGTGATGGCTACCCAACTAAGAATGTCGATAACTACGCAGGACATTTTGAGTTTGGTGATGGAGAAGAAGTTCTCGGAATCTTTGCCCATATGGATGTGGTTCCTGCTGGTAGCGGTTGGGACACAGACCCTTACACACCAACTATCAAAGATGGTCGCCTTTATGCGCGTGGTGCTTCAGATGACAAGGGACCTACAACAGCTTGCTACTATGGTTTGAAAATCATCAAAGAATTGGGCCTTCCAACTTCTAAGAAAGTTCGCTTCATCGTTGGAACAGACGAAGAATCAGGCTGGGCAGACATGGACTACTACTTTGAGCACGTAGGACTTGCCAAACCAGATTTCGGTTTCTCACCAGATGCTGAATTTCCAATCATCAATGGTGAAAAAGGAAATATCACGGAATACCTCCACTTTGCAGGAGAAAATACAGGTGCTGCCCGTCTTCACAGCTTTACAGGTGGTTTACGTGAAAACATGGTACCAGAATCAGCAACAGCAGTCGTTTCAGGTGATTTAGCTGACTTGCAAGCTAAACTAGATGCCTTTGTTGCAGAACACAAACTTAGAGGAGAACTCCAAGAAGAAGCTGGCCAATACAAGGTGACGATCATTGGTAAATCAGCCCATGGTGCTATGCCTGCTTCAGGTGTCAATGGCGCAACTTACCTTGCCCTCTTCCTCAGCCAGTTTGGCTTTGCTGGTCCAGCCAAAGACTACCTTGACATCGCAGGTAAAATTCTATTGAACGATCATGAGGGTGAAAATCTCAAGATTGCTCATGTGGATGAAAAGATGGGTGCTCTTTCTATGAATGCTGGCGTCTTCCGCTTCGATGAAACAAGTGCTGATAATACCATTGCCCTTAACATCCGCTATCCAAAAGGAACAAGTCCAGAACAAATCAAGTCAATCCTAGAAAACTTGCCAGTTGCTTCTGTCAGTCTATCAGAACATGGTCATACCCCTCACTATGTGCCAATGGAAGATCCACTTGTGCAAACTTTGTTGAATGTCTATGAAAAACAAACTGGCCTACAAGGTCATGAGCAAGTCATCGGTGGTGGAACCTTTGGTCGCTTGCTAGAACGCGGAGTTGCCTACGGTGCTATGTTCCCAGACTCGATTGATACCATGCACCAAGCCAATGAATTTATCGCTTTGGATGATTTTTTCCGAGCAGCAGCAATCTATGCCGAAGCTATTTACGAATTGATCAAATAAAACGATAGAAGTCTGAGATCTTATGCTTGGACTTCTTTTTGGAGGGAAAGTAGATGTCTCAAATCGAAAGAATCAAACAGGCTATCACGGCGGATTCGCAGAATGCCAGCTATACAGAGCGTGGCATTGAGCCTCTCTTTGCAGCGCCAAAAACTGCTCGCATCAATATCATCGGTCAGGCTCCGGGACTTAAAACTCAAGAAGCAAGCCTTTACTGGAAAGATAAAAGTGGTGACCGCTTGCGGGACTGGCTAGGTGTGGATGAAGATACCTTTTATAATTCAGGTTATTTTGCTGTTTTGCCTATGGATTTCTACTTTCCAGGGCATGGTAAGTCAGGTGATTTACCGCCGCGAGCAGGTTTTGCAGAAAAATGGCATCCGCAGCTCTTACAGGAATTGCCTGATATTCAGTTAACCCTCTTGATTGGGCAATATGCCCAAGCCTACTATTTACAGGAGAAAATCAGTGGGAAGGTAACGGAGAGGGTGAAACACTATAAAGACTATCTGCCAACCTATTTTCCACTAGTTCACCCCTCACCACGAAATCAAATCTGGATGACCAAAAATCCTTGGTTTGAGTCAGAAGTGGTGCCAGATTTGAAAAAAAGAATTAAAACCATTTTATAGTCAATGAAAATCAAAGAGCAAACTAGGAAGCTGGCCGCAGGTTGCTCAAAGTACAGCTTTGAGGTTGTGGATAGAACTGACGAAGTCAGCTCAAAACACTGTTTTGAGGTTGTGGATAGAACTGACGAAGTCAGCTCAAAACACTGTTTTGAGGTTGTGGATAGAACTGACGAAGTCAGCTCAAAACACTGTTTTGAGGTTGTGGATAGAACTGACGAAGTCAGTAACCATACCTATGGTAAGGCGACGCTGACGTGGTTTGAAGAGTATTAGGAGAAAAAGAATGAAAGAAATAACCTTTGACGCATTTTACCAGCTTTATCAAAACGACCAACTTTCTTTAGTGGACGTGAGAGAAGTGGATGAATTTGAAGCTCTTCATTTAGAAGGCGCCTACAACCTGCCACTTAGTCAATTGCCTGATACCTATGATCAATTGGACAAGGATCAGTTACATTATGTTATTTGTAAATCTGGAATGAGATCGGCGCGTGCTTGCCAATTCCTATCAGAACAAGGTTATGAGGTTATCAATGTACAAGGTGGTATGACTGCCTTTGAAGAACTGTAAACATTATAATTTTCTCCTACTTGGTGTGGACTGGGTAGGGGAAAGTTATTTTTAGATAATTCTCATTTTTAAGAATCTTGAAAACATTCAATATTTACTTCGTGAAGCTTTTTTCATACTCCTATTCATGATATACTAGGTCAGTATTTTATAAATATGAAGGAGATTTTCATGGCTAAAAAAGGTGCCTTAACAGGTTTACTCCTGTTTGGAATATTTTTTGGTGCGGGGAACTTGATTTTTCCGCCTTCTCTAGGTGCTCTATCTGGAGAACATTTTCTTCCTGCCATCGCAGGTTTTGTCTTTTCAGGTGTCGGTATCGCCGTCTTGACTCTTATTATTGGAACGCTAAATCCTAAAGGATATATCTACGAGATTTCAACAAAGATAGCGCCTTGGTTTGCGACTCTTTACCTCTCAGTTCTTTATTTGTCAATCGGTCCATTCTTTGCTATCCCACGTACTGCTACAACAGCTTACGAAGTAGGGATTAGCCCCCTTTTGTCGGATGCAAATAAAGGTCTTGGTTTGATTGTCTTTACGATTCTGTATTTTGTGGCAGCCTATTTGATTTCGCTTAATCCATCAAAAATCTTAGACCGTATCGGCCGTATTTTAACGCCAGTCTTTGCGATTTTGATCGTTATCTTGGTTGTTCTAGGAGCTTTCAAATACGGTGGAACAAGTCCTCAAGCTGCTTCAGCTGCTTATCAAGCTTCTGCCTTTGGTACAGGTTTCCTAGAAGGTTATAATACCTTGGATGCCCTTGCTTCAGTTGCCTTTAGCGTAATCGCAGTTCAAACCTTGAAACAACTTGGATTTTCAAGTAAGAAAGAATACATTTCAACTATTTGGGTGGTTGGTATCGTTGTTGCCCTTGCCTTCAGCGCTCTTTACATCGGTTTAGGTTTCCTTGGAAATCATTTTCCAGTACCAGCTGAAGCGATGAAGGGTGGAACACCAGGTGTTTACATTTTGTCACAAGCTACTCAAGAAATCTTTGGCTCAACAGCTCAACTCTTCCTTGCAGCTATGGTTACTGTAACCTGCTTCACAACAACAGTTGGACTGATTGTGTCAACAGCTGAGTTCTTTAATGAACGCTTCCCACAAATCAGCTACAAGGTTTATGCGACAGCCTTTACCTTGATTGGATTTGTCATTGCCAATTTGGGTCTTGATGCGATTATCAAGTACTCAATCCCTGTGCTGGTTATTTTGTACCCAATCACGATTGCCATCGTTATGATTGTCATTGTCAACAAATTCGTGGCTCTTTCAAAACCAGGTATGCAGTTGACAATTGCTGTTGTTACAGCTATTGGCATTGCAAGCGTACTAGGAAGCTCCTTTAAGGTTGAATTTTTTGCAAATCTTGTTAGCGTTCTTCCTTTTGCCAAGGCCTCACTCCCATGGTTGGTGCCAGCCATCGTTGGAATCTTGCTCTCATTGGTTCTACCAAACAAGCAAGAAAGTGATGTTTTTGAAATGGAATAATCACTAATACTCTTCGAAAATCAAATTCAAACCGCGTCAACGTCGCCTTGTCGTACTCAAGTACAGCCTGCGGCTAGTTTCCTAGTTTGCTCTTTGATTTTCATTGAGTATAAAATCACTTTTGTAGTCAAGGCTACAGGAGTGATTTTCTTTTTTTATCCGATGATAAATGTGTTATAATAGGTAGCAAAAGAGGTGAAGAAATGAATCAAACAGTAGAATATATCAAAGAACTAACAGCTATTGCATCGCCAACAGGCTTCACTCGTGAGATTTCGGACTATTTAGTCAAAACTTTAGAAGGTTTTGGTTACCAGCCGGTTCGCACAGCCAAGGGCGGTGTTAATGTAACTATTAAAGGTCAAAATGATGAGGAACAACGCTATGTGACTGCCCATGTAGATACGCTGGGTGCTATTGTCCGTGCTGTCAAACCAGACGGCCGTCTCAAATTGGACCGTATTGGTGGTTTTCCTTGGAATATGATTGAAGGAGAAAACTGTACCGTTCATGTAGCTAGCACAGGTCAAAAGGTATCGGGAAGCATTCTCATCCACCAAACTTCTTGCCATGTCTACAAGGATGCAGGAACTGCAGAACGCACGCAAGACAATATGGAAGTGCGTTTGGACGCCAAAGTAACAAATGAAAAAGAAACTCGTGCCTTGGGGATTGAGGTCGGTGATTTTATCAGTTTTGACCCACGAACTGTCGTGACAGAGACAGGTTTTATCAAGTCTCGTCATTTGGACGACAAGGTCAGCGCAGCGATTTTGCTTAATCTGCTTCGCATTTATAAGGAAGAGAAGATTGAATTACCTGTAACAACTCATTTTGCCTTTTCAGTCTTTGAAGAAGTGGGACATGGGGCTAACTCTAATATTCCTGCTCAGGTAGTCGAATATCTGGCTGTTGATATGGGAGCTATGGGAGATGACCAGCAAACAGATGAGTACACAGTGTCCATCTGTGTCAAGGATGCTTCTGGACCTTATCACTATGACTTCCGTCAACATTTGGTTGCCTTGGCGAAAGAACAAGATATTCCATTTAAGCTGGATATCTATCCATTTTATGGTTCTGACGCTTCAGCGGCTATGTCTGCAGGGGCAGAGGTTAAACACGCCCTTCTCGGTGCTGGTATCGAGTCTAGCCATTCTTATGAGCGTACTCATATTGACTCGGTGGTTGCAACAGAGCGTATGGTTGATGCTTATCTGAAGAGCGCATTGGTAGACTAATATGTGCCTGATTTGCCAGAGAATTGAGCTCATCAAGAAGGGAGAAAATCCCTATTTTGTCAAAGAATTAGGAACAGGATATGTAGTCATTGGAGATCACCAGTATTTTGCAGGCTATAGTCTTTTTCTAGCCAAGGAACACGTTACCGAATTGCACCATTTGAAAAAGGAAACAAGACTACGTTTTCTCGAAGAAATGAGTCTAGTCCAAGAGGCAGTTGCCAAGGCCTTTACTGCTGAGAAAATGAATATCGAACTGCTAGGAAATGGCGATGCCCATCTCCACTGGCACCTTTTCCCTAGACGAAGAGGTGACATGAATAGTCACGGTCTCAAGGGGCGTGGTCCAGTTTGGTGGGTTCCTTTTGAAGAAATGACAGCAGAAACCTGCCAAGCAAAACCGGAAGAGATTAAAAGATTATACTCAATGAAAATCAAAGAGCAAACTAGGAAACTAGCCGCAGGCTGTACTTGAGTACGGCAAGGCGACGTTGACGTGGTTTGAATTTGATTTTCGAAGAGTATTAGTCAAACGTTTATCGTCAGAACTAGATAAACTATTAGAAATAAAGGAGTAACAATGAAAAAAAGATACCTTGTCTTGACAGCCTTGCTAGCCTTGACATTGGCAGCTTGTTCACAAGAAAAAACAAAAAATGAAGATGGAGCAGCTAAAACAGAGCAAACAGCTAAAGCTGATGGAACAGTCGGTAGTAATTCTCAAGGAACTGCCCAGAAAAAAGCAGAAGTGGTCAATAAAGGAGACTACTACAGCATCCAAGGGAAATACGATGAAATCATCGTAGCAAATAAACACTATCCATTGTCGAAAGACTACAATCCAGGGGAAAATCCAACAGCCAAGGCAGAGTTGGTCAAACTCATCAAGGCTATGCAAGAGGCAGGTTTCCCGATTAGCGACCATTATAGTGGTTTTAGAAGTTATGAAACTCAGACCAAGCTCTATCAAGATTATGTCAACCAAGATGGGAAGGCAGCAGCTGACCGTTACTCTGCCCGTCCTGGCTATAGCGAACACCAGACAGGCTTGGCCTTTGATGTGATTGGGACTGATGGTGATTTGGTAACAGAAGAAAAAGCAGCCCAATGGCTTTTGGATCATGCAGCTGATTATGGCTTTGTTGTCCGTTATCTCAAAGGTAAGGAAAAGGAAACAGGCTATATGGCTGAAGAATGGCACCTGCGTTATGTCGGAAAAGAAGCAAAAGAAATTGCTGCAAGTGGTCTCAGTTTGGAAGAGTATTACGGCTTTGAAGGCGGAGATTACGTCGATTAAAAAATAAACTTTTCTCTTGCAATTCCAGATAAATAGTGTATAATAGATGGGTATGTGAAAAGCATACTTGTGGGAGGTAAAAATCTCTAATTACCGCCAAAACCACAAAGGAGGATTTAAAAATGGCTAAAAAAGTCGAAAAACTTGTAAAATTGCAAATCCCTGCTGGTAAAGCTACACCAGCTCCACCGGTTGGACCTGCTCTTGGTCAAGCTGGTATCAACATCATGGGATTCACAAAAGAGTTCAACGCTCGTACAGCTGACCAAGCTGGGATGATCATTCCAGTTGTTATCTCAGTTTACGAAGATAAATCATTTACTTTCGTTACGAAAACACCACCAGCTGCTGTTCTTTTGAAAAAAGCTGCAGGTGTTGAAAAAGGATCAAGTACACCTAATAAAACTAAAGTTGCTACAGTTACTCGTGCACAAGTACAAGAAATTGCAGAAACTAAGATGCCAGATTTGAACGCAGCAAACGTAGAGTCTGCAATGCGTATGATCGAAGGTACTGCTCGTTCTATGGGATTCACTGTTGTTGACTAATCAATAACACAGTAGAAAATCTCACAGCAGTCTATTAGTTGCTTTTCATACTAGGCAAGTGACTGATACTTGTACTTGGGTACAGCAAGGGAACTTAAGGCCGTAGGAAAAGGAAAGTAATAGACTGAAAACCCGCAAGACTTCATCATTTCGAGGAGTGACGTGGGAGATGAAAATCGATTGAACCACTTACAAGGAGAATAGAAAATGGCTAAAAAAAGCAAACAACTTCGTGCTGCTCTTGAGAAAATCGACAGCACAAAAGCATACAGCGTAGAAGAAGCTGTAGCACTTGCAAAAGAAACTAACTTTGCAAAATTTGACGCAACTGTAGAAGTTGCTTACAACTTGAACATCGACGTTAAAAAAGCTGACCAACAAATCCGTGGAGCAATGGTATTGCCAAACGGTACTGGTAAAACTTCACGCGTTCTTGTTTTCGCACGCGGTGCAAAAGCTGAAGAAGCAAAAGCTGCTGGTGCAGACTTTGTTGGTGAAGATGACCTTGTTGCTAAAATCAACGACGGTTGGTTGGACTTCGACGTAGTTATCGCTACACCTGATATGATGGCTCTTGTTGGACGTCTTGGACGTGTCCTTGGACCACGTAACTTGATGCCAAACCCTAAAACTGGTACTGTAACAATGGATGTTGCTAAAGCAGTTGAAGAGTCTAAAGGTGGTAAAATCACTTACCGTGCTGACCGTGCAGGTAACGTTCAAGCAATCATCGGTAAAGTATCATTTGAAGCTGAAAAATTGGTTGAAAACTTTAAAGCTTTCAACGAAACAATCCAAAAAGCAAAACCAGCTACAGCTAAAGGAACTTACGTAACAAACTTGACTATCACAACTACTCAAGGTGTTGGTATCAAAGTTGACGTAAACTCACTTTAATCAGTAGTTAAAGTAATGTAAAAAAGTTGAAGACGCTATGTCTCAACTTTTTTTGATTTCAAAATCTAGTGGAATGAATCTGGAATAGTCCATCGAGCTTTCTAATACTCTTCGAAAATCTCTTCAAACCACGTCAACGTCGCCTTGCCGTGCGTATGGTTACTGACTTCGTCAGTTCTATCCACAACCTCAAAACAGTGTTTTGAGCTGACTACGTCAGTTCCATCTACAACCTCAAAACAGTGTTTTGAGCAACCTGAGGCTAGTTTCCTAGTTTGCTCTTTGGTTTTCATTGAGTATAACACATTGTTAGAAGTTGGTTTAAATTTCCTAATCAGTTTGTTCACATTTACCTTCGATATATTATATCCCATAGTTAAGGTTGGTCATACAGATGATTATAGTCATGGAGCCGTAAAACTTAGTGTTTCTTTAGTTGACAAAGATGCCATGAAAAAATATCTGTAACTGTAATAGGATATTTTGAAATAAATATAGATGAAAATATCACCGATATTCTATACGTAAATGGTACTGCTATTCTTTGTCCTTATTTACGTTCTATTGTTTCAATAGTTTCGGCAATTGATAGCAGTGAAGCAATGTTGCTACCTACCATTAATGTTTTAGAGTTACTAGATAAATCTCAACCTTTTGAAGAAGAATAATTTATTAGCTCACTAAATTGAGGGTAAGGAAAAGTAAAAGCAGTAAGAAAAATGTCTTGCATTATACAGCAACCTTTTGGGAATGAGTAGATGGATTGAATAAAATTTGATTAAGAGTGGATGATTTATCTGTAGATTATTATTGGACAGTTAGTCTTGAAGTAGTCTAAGAATTAGGTTATAATCAGTAGAAGCCTTGCTAATAATGAGGAGGTTAGTTTATGTATAGTAGACTGAATCTAAAATAGTATGAAACAATTGCTAAAACATTTATAGAAATTAATTTTACTTTTCCAATCAATTTGTTCTCATCTTATTTCAATCCGCTATATATTATGGTATCGAATCTTCATCAGAATGATAAAATTAATCAATTAATATCTGATTATAAACAGAATATGAAAGCTTTTTATATCACTATTGAAAAATTTATACGAGATGATGAAAGTCTTAAGTGTTATTTTACAAAGGTTATTTCAAGTCGTTCCAAGGTAACAAGTCTAAATCAGATTGAAGCTGATAAAACGATACAAAGAAAATATTCAAGTGAGCTAAAAAAATTTATTGGATTTTATAATGAGATTATTTGTGAGGAAAATAGTTTCCTACATGTACGAAAGAGGTGGTCGAGTTGGTTTAGGTAGTCGGTGCGTGAGTTGATAATTCTCAGGGTATGGACTTCTTTTTCATGAATGAGGTAAAAGAGCAGGTATTGTTTAGAGACAATCATTCTGAGCATATTTTCTGGATAGAGGGAGTATCCGATTTTATGATCAAAGTTAATACCGCCCTCTGGTGAGAAGATGAGTAGGTTGGTAATTTAAACTATTCAACTGAATTTTTGATTAAAAGTATTATTTTATGAGAGAAATCCTAATTTCACAATCCATAGGCAAACGCTTGCATTCTGTTTTTTATTGGACTATAATAGATTGGTATAAAGCCTTCTGTAGTAATAAAATATAGAAGGTGTAGAAAGTAAGGATTTAGAATATTTGTAGTTAAAAACACAATGTTGCTATTCCTTATGATAGGGAGATAGATATGGCAATGATAGAAGTGGAACATCTTCAGAAAAATTTTGTGAAGACTGTTAAGGAACCGGGCTTGAAGGGGGCTTTGCGCTCCTTTATTCATCCTGAAAAGCAGACCTTTGAAGCGGTCAAGGATTTGACCTTTGAGGTTCCAAAAGGGCAGATTTTAGGATTTATCGGGGCAAATGGTGCTGGGAAGTCGACAACCATTAAAATGCTGACAGGAATTTTGAAACCAACATCTGGTTTTTGTCGGATTAACGGCAAGATTCCCCAGGACAATCGGCAAGATTATGTCAAAGATATTGGGGTTGTTTTTGGACAACGCACCCAGCTATGGTGGGATTTGGCACTGCAAGAGACCTACACGGTTTTGAAAGAGATTTATGATGTGCCAGACTCGCTCTTTCATAAGCGCATGGACTTTTTGAATGAAGTCTTGGATTTGAAGGACTTTATCAAGGATCCTGTGCGAACTCTTTCACTGGGACAACGGATGCGGGCGGATATTGCAGCTTCCTTGCTCCACAATCCCAAGGTTCTCTTTTTAGATGAGCCGACCATTGGTTTGGACGTTTCGGTCAAGGATAACATTCGTCGTGCCATTACTCAGATCAATCAGGAGGAAGAAACAACCATTCTCCTGACCACTCACGACTTGAGCGATATTGAGCAACTCTGTGATCGGATTTTCATGATTGACAAGGGGCAGGAAATTTTTGATGGAACGGTGAGCCAACTCAAGGAAACCTTTGGCAAGATGAAGACGCTCTCCTTTGAACTGCTACCAGGTCAAAGTCATCTCGTCTCTCACTATGAAGGTTTTTCGGATATGACCATTGATAGACAAGGAAACAGCCTCAACATTGAATTTGATAGTTCTCGCTACCAGTCAGCTGACATTATCAAGCAAACCCTGTCTGATTTTGAAATCCGCGATTTGAAGATGGTGGATACGGATATTGAGGATATTATCCGTCGCTTCTACCGAAAGGAGCTCTAGGATGATCAAATTGTGGAGACGTTATAAACCCTTTATCAATGCAGGTGTTCAGGAATTGATCACCTATAGAGTCAACTTTATTCTCTATCGAATAGGCGATGTCATGGGGGCTTTTGTAGCTTTTTATCTCTGGAAGGCTGTCTTTGATTCTTCGCAAGAGTCTTTGATTCAGGGCTTTAGTATGGCGGATATCACCCTCTACATCATCATGAGTTTTGTGACCAATCTTCTGACTAGATCCGATTCGTCCTTTATGATTGGGGAGGAGGTCAAGGATGGCTCCATTATCATGCGTTTGTTGCGACCAGTGCATTTTGCGGCCTCCTATCTTTTCACCGAGCTTGGTTCCAAGTGGTTGATTTTTATCAGCGTTGGCCTTCCATTTTTAAGTGTCATCGTGTTGATGAAAATCGTATCTGGACAAGGTATTGTAGAAGTGCTGGGATTAACTGTCCTTTATCTTTTTAGCTTAACGCTGGCCTATCTGATTAACTTTTTCTTTAATATCTGCTTTGGATTTTCAGCCTTTGTATTTAAAAATCTATGGGGTTCCAATCTACTCAAGACTTCCATAGTGGCTTTTATGTCTGGAAGTTTGATTCCCTTGGCTTTCTTTCCAAAGCTTGTTTCAGATATTCTGTCCTTCTTGCCTTTTTCATCCTTGATTTACACTCCAGTCATGATTATTGTTGGGAAATACGATGCCAGTCAGATGATTCAGGCGCTCGCTTTGCAGTTCTTCTGGCTCTTAGTGATGGTGAGCTTATCTCAGTTGATTTGGAAACGAGTCCAGTCATTCATTACCATTCAGGGAGGTTAGTATGAAAAAATATCAACGCATGCATCTGATTTTTATCAGACAATACATCAAACAAATTATGGAATACAAGGTGGATTTTGTGGTTGGTGTGCTGGGAGTTTTTTTGACTCAAGGCTTGAACCTATTGTTTCTTAATGTCATCTTTCAACACATCCCATCCCTGGAAGGTTGGACTTTTCAAGAAATTGCCTTTATCTATGGTTTTTCCTTGATTCCCAAGGGACTGGACCATCTCTTTTTTGACAATCTCTGGGCATTGGGACAACGCTTGGTGAGAAAAGGGGAGTTTGACAAGTATCTGACTCGTCCCATCAATCCTCTCTTTCATATTCTAGTTGAGACTTTTCAGATTGATGCTTTGGGAGAACTCTTGGTCGGTGGTATCCTATTGGGAACAACAGTGACTAGCATTGCTTGGACTCTTCCAAAATTCCTGCTTTTCCTAGTTTGTATTCCTTTTGCGACCTTGATTTATACTTCCTTGAAAATCGCGACAGCCAGCATCGCTTTTTGGACCAAGCAGTCAGGCGCCATGATTTACATTTTTTATATGTTTAATGATTTTGCCAAGTACCCGATTTCCATTTACAATTCGCTTCTTCGTTGGTTGATCAGCTTTATCGTGCCTTTTGCCTTTACGGCCTACTATCCTGCTAGCTATTTTTTGCAGGACAAGGATGTACTCTTTAACATTGGAGGTTTGATTTTGATTTCCCTTGTCTTTTTTGGTATTTCCTTGAAACTATGGGACAGGGGCTTGGATTCTTATGAAAGTGCTGGATCCTAAGATGAAGAAACTCAAAGCCTTGTCTTAGGACAGGCTTTTTCTAATAGAGATGAAAATTCCTTGACATCTATTCTCAGAGTGCTATACTGTAAGTGTAATCGCCGATTTATCTCAGTTGGTAGAGCAAGGCACTCGTAAAGCCTAGGTCACAGGTGAACATATGACTGAAGATTTGAAAAAATAGATATGTATAAATAACCGTTAACCCCAATTATTCACCCCTAATCTAAAAACCCTCCAGAATCCTTGCCTTAGCTTAGATCCTGGATGGTTTCTTTTTTCACCCAATGGGTGTTTTTTACTAGACAAAAAAGAGTTTCCCCTTTATGGTATAAGTGTAGAAAAAAACACAAAAAGAAAGGAAACTCACATGAACAGTTTACCAAATCATCACTTCCAAAACAAGTCTTTTTACCAACTATCTTTCGATGGAGGTCATTTAACCCAGTATGGTGGTCTTATCTTTTTTCAGGAACTTTTTTCCCAGTTGAAACTAAAAGAGCGGATTTCTAAGTATTTAGTAACGAATGACCAACGCCGCTACTGTCGTTATTCGGATTCAGATATCCTTGTCCAGTTCCTCTTTCAACTGTTAACAGGCTATGGAACGGACTATGCTTGTAAAGAATTGTCAGCTGATGCCTACTTTCCAAAATTGTTGGAAGGAGGGCAGCTTGCTTCACAGCCAACCTTATCCCGTTTTCTTTCCAGAACTGACGAGGAAACAGTCCATAGTTTGCGATGCCTCAACCTTGAATTGGTCGAATTCTTTTTACAGTTTCACCAGCTAAACCAACTCATTGTAGATATCGATTCTACCCATTTCACAGCTTATGGCAAGCAAGAAGGTGTTGCTTATAACGCCTACTATCGTGCTCATGGCTATCATCCTCTTTATGCTTTCGAGGGGAAGACAGGTTATTGTTTCAATGCCCAGCTTCGTCCTGGTAATCGTTATTGTTCTGAAGAGGCAGACAGCTTTATCACACCTGTTTTAGAACGGTTTAATCAACTTCTCTTTCGAATGGATAGTGGCTTTGCGACCCCAAAATTATACGATTTAATTGAAAAAACAGGGCAATACTACCTCATAAAACTCAAGAAAAATACTGTTCTGAGCCGTCTTGGAGACCTTTCCCTCCCTTGCCCACAGGATGAGGACTTAACCATCTTGCCCCACTCCGCCTACTCAGAAACTCTCTATCAAGCAGGATCTTGGTCGCACAAGCGTCGTGTCTGCCAGTTCTCTGAACGAAAACGTGGTCAAGCCGAGAATTTCATCAAGGAGATGAAGGAGGGATTTTTTGGCGATAAAACGGATAGTTCAAGCTTAATCAAAAACGAAGTTCGTATGATGATGAGCTGTATCGCCTACAATCTCTATCTTTTTCTCAAACATCTAGCTGGAGGTGACTTCCAAACTTTAACAATCAAACGCTTCCGCCATCTTTTTCTTCACGTGGTAGGAAAATGTGTTCGAACAGGACGCAAGCAGCTCCTCAAATTGTCTAGTCTCTATGCCTATTCCGAATTGTTTTCAGCACTTTATTCTAGGATTAGAAAAGTCAACCTAAATCTTCCTGTTCCTTATGAACCACCTAGAAGAAAAGCGTCGTTAATGATGCATTAAAGAACAGTCGAGATGAAAAAATCGTGTGACGCACCAAGGGAGGAGTCTGCCCTTTTGAGGAAATCTAGCGAGGAAAAACGATACTGGAACAGCAGAAAGTAAAACTGGCCTCATGAGGAGGAAGAAAGTGGCTCATGAGGTCAGGGGTTTTGTAAGTTACATCTAGTTGAGAGAGGTATGAATGATTTGGGGTTAAGTCTTATTCTTAGCGGTTATTTATATTGTTTAATAGCGCTGATATTTCATCAATGATGTTTGACTTTGTGATTTTGGTAGTGGTTCAATTTGATTGCTACTATTTTTGATGGTGTGAATGTTCTGACAATGTACCCCAGCTAACTACGAAAGTTTTTGACTCTATATTTTTAATGTGTATTAAAAAATAAATTAACACATATTAATTTTTCTTGACTTAAATTTAAAAAATGATATACTATTTTTATGGAGAGCTAACAATTATATATAAATGTACTACTCTATTTCCTAGATAATACTTAGTAAAACTTTTTATAACAAAGGCTAGCAAAGTTAAAGTTTTCTATCTATTGGAAGTTAAATAAATATGTAAGGAATTAAAATGAAAAAAAGTACAGTATTGTCATTAACCACAGCTGCAGTTATTTTAGCAGCCTATGCCCCTAATGAGGTAGTCTTAGCAGATATATCTAGCTCTGAAGATGCTTTAAATATCTCTGATAAAGAAAAAGTAGTAGTAGATAAGGAAACAGAAAATAAAGAGAAACATGAAGAGATTCATCATGCTATAGAAGCTTCAAAGGATACTGAAGAAAAGAAAACAACAATTATTGAGGAAAAAGAAGTTGTTAGTAAAAATCCTGTGATAGACAATAGCACTAGCAATGAAGAAGCAACAAGCAAAGAAGAAAATTCCAATCAATCCCAAGGAGATAAAGCGGACTCGTCTGCAAGTAAAGACTCAGAAAGTCCCAAAAAAGAGGATAGACTTGTCTATATTGCTGAATTTAAAGATGAAGAGTCTAGAGAAAAAGCAATCAAGGGACTATCCAGTCTTAAGAATACAAAAGTTTTATATACTTATGATAGAATTTTTAACGGTAGTGCCATAGAAACAACTCCAGATAACTTGGACAAAATTAAACAAATAGAAGGTATCTCATCGGTTGAAAGGGCACAAAAAGTCCAACCCATGATGAATCATGCCAGAAAGGAAATTGGAGTTGAGGAAGCTATTGATTACCTAAAGGCCATTAATGCTCAATTTGGAAGAAATTTTGATGGCAGAGGTATGGTCATTTCAAATATCGATACGGGGACAGATTATAGGCATAAGGCTATGAGAATCGATGATGATGCCAAAGCCTCAATGAGATTTAAAAAAGAAGACTTAAAAGGCACTGATAAAAATTATTGGTTGAGTGATAAAATTCCTCATGCTTTTAATTATTATAATGGTGGTAAAATTACCGTAGAAAGAGCTGATGATGGAAGTGATTATTTTGATCCCCATGGGATGCATATTGCAGGGATTCTTGCTGGAAATGATACTGAAAAAGACATCAAGAACTTTAATGGCATAGATGGAATTGCACCTAATGCACAGATCTTCTCTTATAAAATGTACTCTGACGCAGGATCTGGGTTCGCAGGGGATGAAACAATGTTTCATGCTATTGAAGATTCCATCAAACACAACGTTGATGTTGTTTCGGTATCATCTGGTTTTACAGGAACAGGTCTTGTAGGTGAGAAATATTGGCAAGCTATTAGAGCATTAAGAAAAGCAGGCATTCCAATGGTTGTCGCTACGGGTAACTATGCGACTTCTGCTTCAAGTTCTTCTTGGGATTTAGTGGCAAATAATCATCTGAAAATGACCGACACTGGAAATGTAACGCGAACAGCAGCACATGAAGATGCGATAGCGGTTGCATCTGCTAAAAATCAAACAGTTGAGTTTGATAAAGTTAACATAGGTGGAGAAAGTTTTAAATACAGAAATATAGGGGCCTTTTTCGATAAGAATAAAATCACAACAAATGAAGATGGTTCAAAAGCTCCTAGTAAATTGAAATTTGTATATATAGGCAAGGGCCAAGACCAAGATTTGATAGGTTTGGATCTTAAGGGCAAAATTGCAGTAATGGATAGAATTTATACAAAGGATTTAAAAAATGCTTTTAAAAAAGCTACGGATAAGGGCGCACGCGCCATTATGGTTGTAAATACTGTCAATTACTACAATAGAGATAATTGGACAGAGCTTCCAGCTATGGGATATGAAGCGGATGAAGGGACTAAAAGTCAAGTGTTTTCAATTTCAGGAGATGATGGTGTAAAGCTATGGAACATGATTAATCCTGATAAAAAAACTGAAGTCAAAAGAAATAATAAAGAAGATTTTAAAGATAAATTGGAGCAATACTATCCAATTGATATGGAAAGTTTTAATTCCAACAAACCGAATGTAGGTGACGAAAAAGAGATTGACTTTAAGTTTGCACCTGACACAGACAAAGAACTCTATAAAGAAGATATCATCGTTCCAGCAGGATCCACATCTTGGGGGCCAAGAATAGATTTACTTTTAAAACCCGATGTTTCAGCACCTGGTAAAAATATTAAATCCACGCTTAATGTCATTAATGGTAAATCAACTTATGGCTATATGTCAGGAACCAGTATGGCAACTCCAATCGTAGCAGCTTCTACTGTTTTGATTAGACCGAAGTTAAAGGAAATGCTTGAAAGACCTGTATTGAGAAATCTTGAGGGAGATGACAAAATAGACCTTACAAGTCTTACAAAAATTGCTCTACAAAATACTGCGCGACCGATGATGGACGCAACGTCTTGGAAAGAAAAAAGCCAATACTTTGCATCACCTAGACAACAGGGAGCAGGGCTAATTAATGTGGCCAATGCTTTGAGAAATGAAGTTGTAGCGACTTTCAAAAACAAGGATTCTAAAGGTTTGGTAAACTCTTATGGTTCTATTTCTCTTAAAGAAATAAAAGGAGAAGAAAGATATTTTACAATTAAGCTTCACAATACATCAAACAGACCTTTGACCTTTAAAGTTTCAGCATCAGCGATAACTACAGATTCTCTAACTGATAGACTAAAACTGGATGAAACATACAAAGATGAAAAATCTCCAGATGGTAAGCAAATTGTTCCAGAAATCCATCCAGAAAAAATCAAAGGAGCAAATATCACATTTGAGCATGATACTTTCACTATAGGCGCAAATTCTAGCTTTGATTTAAATGCGGTTATAAACGTTGGAGAGGCTAAAAATAAAAATAAATTTGTAGAATCATTTATTCATTTTGAGTCAGTGGAAGAAATGGAAGCTCTAAACTCCAATGGGAAGAAAATAAACTTCCAACCTTCTTTATCAATGCCTCTAATGGGATTTGCTGGGAATTGGAACCACGAACCAATCCTTGATAAATGGGCCTGGGAAGAGGGTTCAAAATCAAAAACAATGGAAGGTTATGATGATGATGGTAAACCAAAAATTCCAGGAACCTTAAATAAGGGAATTGGTGGAGAACATGGTATAGATAAATTTAATCCAGCAGCTGTTATTCAAAACAGAAAAGATAAAAATATTACATCACTAGACCAAGACCCAGACCTATTTGCCTTTAACAACCAAGGTATTCATGCAGAATCCACTAGTGGATCTAATGTTGCTAACATTTATCCTTTAGATTCAAATGGAAATCCTCAAGATGCTCAACTTGAAAGAGGATTAACCCCTTCTCCACTTGTATTAAGAAGTGCAGAAGAAGGATTGATTTCAATAGTAAATACAAATAAAGAGGGAGAAAATCAAAGAGACTTAAAAGTCATTTCGAGAGAACACTTTATTAGAGGAATTTTAAATTCTAAAAGCAATGATGCAAAGGGAATCAAATCATCTAAACTAAAAGTTTGGGGAGATTTGAAGTGGGATGGACTCATCTATAACCCTAGAGGTAGAGAAGAAAATGAACCAGAAAGTAAGGATAACCAAGATCCAGCTACTAGGATAAGAGGACAATTTGAATCAATAGCTGAGGGTCAATACTTCTACAAATTCAAATATAGATTAACCAAGGATTATCCATGGCAAGTTTCTTATATACCAGTAAAAATTGATAATACAGCTCCAAAAATTATTTCAATTGATTTTTCTAATCCAGATAAAATTAAATTGATCGCAAAAGATACCTACCACAAGGTAAAGGATGAGTACAAACACGAAACCTTGTTTGCTAGAGACCAAAAAGAACATCCTGAGAAATTTGAAGAAGTAGCCAACGAAGTATGGTACGCAGGTGCAGCTCTTGTCGATAAGTATGGAGATGTTGAGAAAAGTCTTGATGTAACTTACGCCGGAGAGGGTGAGGGAAGAAATAGGAAGCTTGATAAAGATGGAAATACTATCTACGAAATTAGCGGAGCAGGAGATTTAAGAGGAAAAATCATCGAAGTAATCGCCCTAGATGGTGCAAGCAACTTCACCAAAATCCATAGAATTAAATTTGATGACCAAGCTGATGAAAAAGGAATGATTTCTTATTACCTAGTAGATCCTGACAAAGATGCTTCTAAATATGAAAAACTAGGTGAAATTTCTGAAGAAAAACTCAAAAATGCAAAGAGCCCAGAGGAAAATACCAATAATAATCAAGCTAAGGATGAAGATTCAAAACCAGCTGAAGAAAGTTCAGTTGAGGGAGAAGCTAGCCTTGAAATAAATAAAACTATTTCAACAATTAGAGACTTTGAAAATAAAGACCTAAAGAAACTCATTAAAAAGAAATATAGGGAAGAATATGACTTTGTAACTGGTGGAAAAAGAACAGTAGAGCTTGATTATCAATATGACGATGAAGGAAATATAACTGCCTATGAAGATAAGAGTGCTCTAGAATATGAAACTGAGAAACTTGATGATGTTAAATCAAAACTTGGTGGAGTATTAAGCCCATCAAAGGATGGACATTTTGAAATTCTTGGAAAAGTAAGTAATGTATCCAAAAATGCTAAGGCTTACTATGGCAATGGCTTCAAATTAATAGAAATTAAGGCAAGTAAATACGACCCACAAACTAAAACTCTAACCTTTGACTTATTTGCAAATACAAATGATGTAGTCGATGGTCTATCCTTTACGGGTGATATGAATATCCTTGTAAAAGATAAGGGTAAAACAAAAGCTAAAACTAAAATTAGAATGCCTGAAAAAAATAGGGAAACTAAAACAGAATATCCCTATGCATCAAGTTATGGGAATGTAATAGAATTAGGAGAAGGTGATCTTTCAAAAAACAAACCAAACAATTTAACTGAAATGGAATCTGGTAAAATCTATTCTGATTCAGAAAAACAACAATATCTGTTAAAGGATAACATCATTCTAAGAAAAGGCTATGCACTAAAAGTGACTACCTATAATCCTGGAAAAACGGATATGTTAGCAGGGAATGGAGTTTATAGCAAGGAAGATATAGCAAAAATACAAAAGACCAATCCTAATCTAAGAGTCCTTTCAGAAACAACAATTTATGCTGATAGTAGAAATGTTAAAGATGGAAGAAGCACTCAATCAGTATTAATGTCGGCTTTGGACGGCTTTAACATTGTAAGATATCAAGTGTTTACCTTTAACATGAATGATAAAGGGGAAGCAATCGATAAAGATGGAAATCTTGTGACAGATTCCTCTAAACTTGTATTATTTGGTAAAGATAATAAAGAGTATCATGGGGAGGAATATTCTAATGTAGAAGCTATAAAAGAAGATGGCTCCATGTTATTTATTGATACCAAACCAGTAAACCTTTCAATGGATAAGAACTACTTTAATCCATCTAAATCTAATAAAATTTATGTACGAAATCCAGAATTTTATTTAAGAGGTAAGATTTCTGATAAGGGTGGTTTTAACTGGGAATTGAGGGTTAATGAATCGGTTGTAGATAATTATTTAATCTACGGAGATTTACACATTGATAACACTAGAGATTTTAACGTTAAGCTTAATGTTAAAGACGGTGACATCATGGACTGGGGGATGAAAGATTATAAAGCAAACGGATTTCCAGATAAGGTAACAGATATGGATGGAAATGTTTATCTTCAAACTGGCTATAGCGATTTGAATGCGAAAGCGGTTGGAGTACACTATCAATTTTTATATGATAATGTTAAACCCGAAGTAAACATTGATCCTAAGGGAAATACTAGTATCGAATATGCTGATGGAAAATCTGTAGTCTTTAACATCAATGATAAAAGAAATAATGGATTCGATGGTGAGATTCAAGAACAACATATTTATGTAAATGGAAAAGAATATACATCATTTGATGATATTAAACAACTAACAGATAAGACACTAAATATTAAGATTCTTGTAAAAGATTTCGCAAGAAATACAACCGTAAAAGAATTTATTTTAAATAAAGATACGGGAGAAATGAGCGAATTAAAACCTCATAGGGTGACTGTGACCATTCAAAATGGAAAAGAAATGAGTTCTCAGATAGTGCCGGAAGAAGATTTTATTTTACCTGTTTATAAGGGTGAATTAGAAAAAGGCTATCAATTTGATGGTTGGGAAATTGCTGGTTTCGAAGGTAAAAAAGACGCTGGCTATGTTATTAATCTATCAAAAGATACCCTTATAAAACCTGTATTCAAGAAAATAGAGGAGAAAAAGGAGGAGGAAAATAAACCTACTTTTGATGTATCCAAAAAGAAAGATAAGGTGCAAGCAAATCATAATCAATTAGATGAAAGTCACAGAAAAGAGGATTTACAAAGAGAAGATCATTCACACAAATTTGATTCAACTAAAGATGTCAAAACTACAGTTCCTGTACAAGTAAATTATAGTCAATTAGATGAAAGTCAAAGATCTGATTCAACTAAGGATGTTACAGCTCCAGTTCCTGATAAAAATGATAAAAACTTTGAAAATGAGAAGGAAGTTTATCTTAATGAACCAGAGAACATAGCTAATAAAGATACCAATATTGATAGTAAATCAACTACTAACAATGATAGGTTACCAAAAACCGGAACAGTTAGCGAAGTCTTCACGTCATTGGTTGCCGGAATAATGTTTACCTTAGGTGCATTTCTTGGATTAAAGAAAAAAGATTAAGATTAAGACAAAAGCTATAGATGAAAAAATGGTTTATGTACTGAGATGGTGTGATGATGAAACAGTTTTGTGAAAATAGCTATTTATAACTCAATTATTTAGTTTACTTTACTATTGATACTCTTTTTGGATTTATTAATAGACTTAGTTTAGAAAACTAATGAATTGATTGAAAGGGTTAGTATTGACAAATATTGATTAGCAAATAGAGTCTTTCAAAATTTAAAGGCTAATAGAGGTGATGAGACAATTTCAAGGAATTAAGTAGCGTTTGGTTGCTTAATTCCTTTTCATTTGGGAGGTAGTTTTTCACCTGCTTCCTTATTTTATCGCCATTATTTAACCACTTAGACTGATATAGAGTAACCGCCCAATAAC